>JAAHGE010000022.1 GCA_010672635.1 Desertifilum sp. SIO1I2
AAAATCTCCATGATTCTACTTGGGGAATGCGTCCTCTCTGAAGCTTGGCGGCACCGAGAGAACATATCTTCTGGAGTGGGAGAGTCGGGCAAACTCACCCCTAGCAATTGCAACGCGGATTTGCCGATCGCGATCGCCTCAGTAAAAGCATTGCGGACGTTAAGCGATTGAATTTTGATGTGATAAACAGCTACCCGGTCAAAAGGCGTCTTCGCCTGCTCGATAACCACCTCGATCCAGCGATCCATCTGCTCAAAATCGCTGCACAACCAGGCCGCCTCTACCGCCAATTCATGCAACTTGAGACTCATCGAGTAATGTCGCTGCCAAGCCTGTGCATCGAGCAGGCTGAGTCCGATGGTGGCATATTCGCAGGCGGCTTGATAGGCAGTGGCGGCTCTAGCTTTATAACCAGCAATCAAGTTCAATTGAGCTAGCTCGTCTCGTTGTGCTGGGTCGGCAATCAGAGCGATGCCATAGTTTAACTGATTCACCAGGGTAAAAATTTGTTCTTCTCTGGCTTCCGGCGAAATCTGCTGTAAGAGGAGTTGCCCGATTTGATAATGCGCGATCGCTCTCTCGGCTTCGGGAATCAAAGAATAAGCGGCTTGCTGAACGCGATCGTGTAAAAAGCGATAGCAAACGGTTGGCGGGGGGCTGGCCGTGGCTAGCGGTTGCTCGCTGCCCACATAGAACTTGTAAACCTCGTTCTGGGGAAGCACCAAGCCTTCCTGTAATGCCTGCCACAAAGCGGCGGCTGTCTCGCTTTCCGAGGCTTGCGACACAATCGCTAGGGTAGCTAAGTCAAACAGATTGCCAATACAGGCGGCTAATTTCAAAATCTTTTGAGTGGCAGTTGGCAACTTTTGCAACTGTTCGGCCATAAACGCCACCACATCATCTGTCAGAGCATTGTTGCGGATCTGAGCAATATCGCATTGCCAATATCCGGCTTGGAGATTGAAGGTGATTAACCCATCTTGATGCAGCGCCTTGAGGAACTGAGTGGCAAAAAAGGGATTGCCTTGCGTCTTTTGGTACATTAACTCGGTCAGGGGTTTGGCTAACTGAGGCTGGCAGCCTAGGGTGTCGCTAACCAACTGATTCAAACTTTCCAGAGTTAAGGGCTTTAGGCAAATCGCATTCAGCGCTACCCCTTGTTTTCTCACCTCCTCCAACATCAACATGAAGGGATGACCCGGCGAGACTTCATTATCCCGGTAAGCACCCAGCAACAGTAGATAGCCCGGTTGCACCTCTCCCATTAACAAGCGAATCAACTGGAGAGAAGCTGAATCTGCCCATTGCCAATCATCGATAAACAGGACTAGCGGGTGAGATTGGGTGGCGAAAATGGCGATGAATTTTTGGAAGAGTAAGTTAAAGCGGTTTTGGGCTGCATTCCCCGATAGTTCTGGTACAGGAGGCTGTTTGCCCGCGATCCATTCCAGTTCGGGGATAACATCGATGATGACTTGAGCATTTTCGCCCAAAACTTCTAAAATTTTGGCTTTCCAGATTTGGAGTTGAACCTCGTTTTCTGAAAGCAACTGTCCCATTAAATCTCGGAAGGCTTGCACAAAAGCCCCAAAGGGAATGTTGCGATTAAATTGGTCGAATTTTCCTTTAATAAAGTAGCCCCGCTGCCGGACAATGGGTTTATGAATCTCGTTGATGACTGCGGTTTTACCAATTCCAGAGAAACCGGAAACAAGCATGAGTTCTGAGCCACCCTGGGCGACGCGATCGAAGGCTTGTAGCAGGGTTTGCACTTCCTCTTCTCGACCATAGAGTTTTTCGGGGACGATCAAGCGATCGCACCGATCGCGCTGCGCGATCGCAAAGTCGGCAATTTGCCCCGTTTGCTGAAGTTGCTTGAGGCATTCTTCTAAGTCATGCTTGAGGCCTAAAGCGCTTTGATAGCGGTTTTCTGCGTTCTTGGCCATCAGTTTGCTGACGATCTTAGACACGACTGCGGGAATTTGCGGCTTCAACTGTTGTACAGTCGGCGGTGTCTTGGCAATGTGACAATGGACTAATTCGATTGGATCGTTAGATTGAAAGGGCAGTTGTCCGGTTAACAGTTCAAACAGCGTCACCCCCAAAGCATAGAAATCGCTTTTGTAATCAATGCCTCGGTTCATGCGTCCAGTTTGTTCTGGCGCGAGATAGGCTAAGGTGCCTTCAAGTCCCTGGGGGTTTTTGATTTCCTGGGTTTCTTTAGACAGAAGCGAGGAAATGGAGAAGTCAATCAGTTTAATTTGTTGGGTGTGGGGATTGATTAAGATATTGGCAGGTTTGATATCTTTATGAATGACTCGATGCTGGTAAAGTCCGTGGAGAATATCGGCCAGTTGCAGGGCGATCGCTAAAACTTCTGCCAACGCTAGCGCGTGAGTTTGGGTATATGCTTTGAGGGAAATTCCCCCAAAATCTTCCATGACAATCGCATAGGTATGGTGATAAGGTTCCAGGCTATAGGGAACGACGACACCGGGTAACGAAAGAGTTTTCGCCAGAGCGTATTGATTGCGAAATTGCAGTAATTCGCTAAAGCTAGGATAATCCCGTTGTAAAACTTTGATGATGACTGGCTGCCGATCGCTGGATCGCCTCGCTCGATAGACCTTTGTTTTTGATCCACAGTACAGTTGATTGAGGTCGCTGTAACGATGGCCACCCAGTGTCAGAGCCGAGGCTGCATTCATCTTCATTGTCCTGTATCAAGTTGGATTGTTATGGAGTTAATATGCCCATTTTGACCCCAAGTTGAACAGCTAGCCGAGCCTGGAAACAGCGACAAAACCCGATTAACCGGCAGCGGGCAAGATGATGTTAAATACAGTGCCCTCACCGAGAACTGAGCTAACTTCCAGGGTTCCACCATGTTTATCGACCACGATCTGACGCGCGATCGCTAATCCTAACCCCGTCCCTTGACCGACTGGTTTTGTGGTAAACAGATGGTCAAAAATGTGCTGTTGCACTGTTGCTGACATCCCGACTCCGTTATCAGCAATTGCAATTTTAACCCAGTCGCGATCGATCGGTTCTGTGCGAAGGACAATCTGATAATTTGTGGCAGAGTTCTCGGCGAGGCAATCGCCTTGACTGAATTCATCTAAGGCATCAATGGCATTGGCTAAAATGTTCATAAACACCTGATTCATTTGTCCCGGAAAGCAGCAGATTGACGGGATCTCGCCGTATTCTCTAATCACTGCGATCGCCGAACGAAACTCATTCGCCTTCAAGCGGTGTTTGAGAATGAGCAGGGTACTTTCAATGCCTTCGTGAAGATTGAACGATACTTTGTAATCTCGATCCGCTCTAGAGAAAACTCTCAGGCTGTTACTGATATCGCGAATGCGTTCGACACCGAGTTCCATAGACTCCAGTAACTTAGGAAAATCAATCCGTATGTAGTCCAAATCAACGGCTTCTATTTCATCGAGGATTTCAGCATCGGCATTGGGAAATTTCTGTTGATAGAGATCGATCAAGCCTAACAAGTCTTGAATATACTGTTGAGCAGGTTCTAGATTGCCTGCAATAAAACCAACAGGATTATTAATTTCATGCGCGACCCCAGAAACCAAATTTCCCAAAGCAGACATCTTTTCACTTTGGACTAATTGCAGTTGCATTTGCTGTAAATTCGAGAGCGAATCCTGTGCTTGTTGATAAAGTCTAGCATTTTCAAGAGAAATGGCAATTTGGGAAGCTAGAAAATTAATCGCGATTAGGCGTTCGTTGGTAAAAACGCCCTGAGTCAGTTGATTTTCGAGATACAAAATTCCTGCCAAATGTCCTTGATTAACAATGGGCAAGCCTAACGCACTCTTAGGAGCATAGGTCAGCATATAGTGACCAATGACTCCCGGTGTATGAGTTTGCAAATTATTGACAATAGCCGTTTGCTGAGTGTTCTTAACGTAATAGATCAGCTTTTTCGGGACATCTGGACAAGTTTCAACGGGTTGGGCGCAAAGCAGCGTTTGCACGCCGCTATCTTGGCGATCGATAGAAGTAATGGCTCTCACCTGCAACCCCTCTTCAAGAGGCAGAATCAGAACGGATTTTTCCGCCCCAGAGATTTTCAAAAGAATTTGCGTGAGGCTGGCAATTAATTCATTCAATTCAATCCGGCTCGAAATGGCTTGAGCCGCCTCGATCAACGAGGCAAAATCCAACGCCTCAGAAAAATTGGAAATCCCCTCGCTAGAAGAATGAGTCGAGCAAGATGCAGCCAAATTCTGAGCGATCGTAGCAACCGTTTCTAAAGGATTCAAATGGAGGGGTCTTTGCTGGACAATCGGTTGCAGCAATTGAGGATAGCAGCGTTCCAAATCCTCGGTTTTAGCTTTAGCATTCCAGCGGGCATAGCAGTAGTAGGCTTCAATCAAATAATCTTGGCCGATCCGGTCTTTGCCTCGCAACCGATAAAAGCGAGCGGCTAGTTCGTTGGCGAGAGCTTCTTCTTGCAAATATCCATTGGCTTTAGCCTTTGCGATCGCCAAATCGTAAGACTCCATTGCTTGATAAATCTCTCCGTTCGCCCGGTATTGCTCGGCTTCAACCAGATAAAACTTATGCAAATGGTTCATAGGGGCATCCTCAGCCCATCGCTTCAGCTTCGCTTGATTGGCACTGACGCGCTGTTTAGTGCGATCGCGTTCGGCTTCCGGAAGCTCCGAACAGACTGCCAGTTGAGTCAGAGAATCATAAAAATGAAAAATAGGCACCATGAAACAGCCCGCCACGCCCTCTAGATAGCGCAACGCCCGATCCGCCGTCTCAACAGCAATCTCCCACTCCTCAAACAGATAGCTGAGAATCAACTTATTGATATAGAGCGCTCCTAGCGCGTACAAATCATTGGCGCTGTGGTGTAACGGCAGCATCGCCACTTCATCGTAGGCTTCACCCACAAGTTGCCAAGGCTTTTGACGAGAATCGCCCAGATTCAAGACCGATTGATAGAAGATTTGGAGATAATTATGGGCAACGGTCTGCTTGAGATGAGCGAGGGACTGACTGTAGGTTGCCATTTCCTGTTGCAAAGCAACCAGATCCTTGCCTAAGAAAAACGATAGCGAGCAGTAATTGTAAGCACAATAAGCCGCATACTCTAAAGCGCCCATCTCTAGACCGCTGTGATACCCTTCCAATAGCGGGTTAAGAGCCTCTTGAATGGAATGTTTCCAGGGCTTGACAAAGGGGTAAACCATATTGATGGTACTCGCTTTGAAGGCCTGATTTTGACCGCGTGCCAGTAAATCCAAAGCAAGCTGCCCTGGAAAAACAACGTTGAATTTCTCTAAAACGAGCAAGGCTTGTTGAATGGCTTCCGGCTGCCGACTCCGGGCAACATCAGCCAAGATCTTCACTTCATACACTTTCACGGTATCGAGC
Organism: Desertifilum sp. SIO1I2; assembly: GCA_010672635.1. GTDB lineage: Bacteria > Cyanobacteriota > Cyanobacteriia > Cyanobacteriales > Desertifilaceae > Desertifilum. The sequence continues at coordinate 5,416 of JAAHGE010000022.1, forward strand.
AGGTGACGAGCATTTTGCAAAACCTTCTCGATGAGTTGCTCCATCAGGGGAAAGCTGCCGCTCAGACAGGCAACTTCTGCGGCCAGTTCGTGCAACGCTAAGGTTAAGGCGTAGGATTGCTGCCATCCGGTGGGATTGAGCAGTTGAATGCCGGTGGTTAAGTATTCCATTACCGCCGCATAGGCGGTTGAGGCTTTGGCTTTTTGTCCGGCTGCTAGGTTCAGCTTGGCGAGTTGTTCTCGTTCCGTTTCTGAGGAAATCAGGGCGATGCCTTGATTCAACTGGTTAACAATTTCAAACCGCTTTTCCTGTTGTTCTTCTGGGGTGGTGCTGTTGAGTAAGAGTTGTCCAATGGTGAGATGCGTTAGTTGTTTGGCGTCTTCAGGAATTAGGGAGTAGGCGGCTTGCTGAACGCGATCGTGCAGGAAGCGGTAGGTGGAAAGTTGCGGGTGCAACAGAGATTTTTGGGGAGTCTCGCCGAACGCGAGGTTCTGAGTTTCCTGGTGATAAAACTTGTAATTCTCATTGAGGGGAATAATTAACCCCTCTTGGATGGCTTGCCAAAGGTCTGTGAGGGTTTGCGTCTGAGATTGCGCGGAAACGATCGCCAGGGTGGGCAGATCGAATTGATTGCCGATGCAGGCTGCTAATTTCAAAACGTTTTGGGTGGGTGCGGGTAGCTTTTGCAGTTGCAGGGCCATAAATTCCACCACGTCTTTCCCCAGTACGCGCGATTCTTGCGGGAATTGCACTTGAACGCGATCGTATTCCCAACTCCCGGTATTGCGATCAAAGGTAATCAGGCCATCCTCATGCAGGGCCTTGAGAAATTGGGTAGCAAAAAAAGGATTGCCCTGAGTTTGCCTCATGACTAACTCAGCTAAGGGTTGAGCCAGCGTTTGAGAGTTGAGGGTGTCTGCAACCAGGTGTTGAATGGAGGTTGGATCTAAAGGGGATAGGGTGATGGTATTGACGATCGCACCTGCCTTTTGGATCTCCTCTAAAGCCTGCATGAAGGGATGGGCTGGCGTGACTTCATTGTCCCGGTACGCACCAATGAATAATAGGTAATGCGTCTCGGCTTCGCTGATTAATTGCTGCATTAACTTCAGCGAGGCAGAGTCTATCCATTGCAAGTCATCAATAAAGATGACTAAAGGATGGTGGGGGGCGGTGAAAACTGAAATAAATTTTTGAAACAGGCGATGAAACCGATTTTGAGCCGCCTCTCCAGACAGGGGGGGGACGGCTGGCTGCGAACCAATAATTCGCTCAAGTTCGGGAATCACTTCAATCATGATTTGCCCGTTGTGACCTAATGCCTCTAAAATCTGGGCTTTCCAGGTTTGCAGTTGAGTGTCGGACTCGCTCAAAAGCTGTTCCATTAAGTCTCGAAAGGCTTGTACAAAGGCAGAAAAAGGTGTATTTCGCCCAAATTGATCGTATTTGCCTTTAATGAAGTAACCCCGATGGCGAACAATGGGTTTGTGAACTTCGTTCACAACGGCGGTTTTACCAATTCCAGATAAACCGGCAACGAGAATCATTTCGCTTCGTCCGGAAGCGCGTTCTCCTGACACGCGATCGAATGCAGCGAGTAAGGTTTGGACTTCGAGTTGTCGGCCATACAGCTTTTCTGGGATGCTAAAGCGATCGCCAACATCGTTTTGCCCGATGGCAAAGGGCGTGATGCTTTGGGTTTGCTGCCATTGTTGTTGGCATTGATGCAAGTCGTGCTTGAGGCCTAAAGCACTCTGATAGCGGTCTTCGATATTTTTCGCCATCAGTTTCGTCACAATCTCTAAAATTGTGGGGGGGATTTTTTCCCAATTGTCGGGTTGAGGAACGGGTTTGGCAATGTGGCAGTGAACTAACTCCATCGGATCGTTTGCCTGAAAGGGGAGTTGTCCGGTGAGGAGTTCGTAGAATACTACGCCTAATGAGTAAAAATCGCTGCGGTAGTCAATCCCTCGGTTCATCCGTCCGGTTTGTTCTGGAGAAATGTAGGCGAGGGTGCCTTCTAAGATTTTGGTGCTTAGAACTTCTTGAGTTTCTTTGGGTAATAGCGAGGCGATACTAAAGTCAATCAGTTTGACTTGTTGGGTTTTGGGGTTAATTAAGATATTGGTCGGCTTGAGATCTTTATGAATCACTCGATGTTGATAAAGTCCGTGCAGGATATCGGCTAGTTGCAGCGCGATCGCCAAAAATTCACCGATGGTTAATGGATGACTCTCCGTATATTCCTTGAGGGAAATTCCCCCAAAGTCTTCCATTACCAATGCATAACTATGGCGATAATGCTCCAAGTGATAGGGGGTCACAATGCCAGGTACGGACAGATTTTTAGCAATGACATACTGATTGCGCCATTGCAATAGCTCGTTAAAGCTTGGGTATTCCCGCTGTAACGTTTTGATGATGACGGGTTGTCGATCCGCTGTGCGAATCGCTCGATAAACAGCAGTTTTTGTTCCCAAATAAAGAGGTTCAAAACCAGAATATCCAGGAATTTCCTCCTGTAAGTCTTTGACTAAATTCATGCTATGTCTGTCCTAGAATCAGAATCTGTTGAGTGAATGACCCAGCCTGTCAAATGCTCTAGCAGAGTCTTTAAAAATTGGATGGATTAGCTTGACCTAACGCTATCCTTCAATGGGTAAAACAATCTCAAATTCCGTCCCTTGATTGAGCGCCGATTTAACTTCAAGGGTACCGCCATGTTTTTCGACCACAATCTGACGCGCGATCGCCAGTCCCAGCCCTGTCCCTTGACCGACGGGTTTTGTGGTAAACAGATGGTCAAAGATGCGCTGTTGCAAGGCTTCTGACATCCCTACCCCATTATCAGCAATCTGAATCAGAATGGCGCGATCGCTCCAGCTTCGAGTCTGAATTTTAATGCAATTAGAACGATCTTGAATGGCTTGAAAACTCTGCCCTGAATTTGATTCTTCTAAAGCATCAATTGCATTCGCTAACAGATTCATAAAGACCTGATTGAGTTGACCGGGAAAACAGGGAATCAGGGGCAAGTCACCGTATTCTCTAATCACCTGAATCGGCGGTCGATGCTCGTTAGCCTTCAAGCGATGTTTGAGAATTAACAGGGTACTATCAAGACCTTCATGAATATTGAAGGGAACTTTGTAGTCGCGATCGGCTCTAGAAAAACTTCTCAAGCTATTGCTGATACTGCAAATTCGCTCAACTCCCAAATTCATGGATTCGATTAACTTCGGTAAGTCAGTCCGCAGATATTCTAAATCAATCGCCTCAATTTCATCGAGAATTTCGGCATCAGGGTTTGGTAGTTTTTGCTGATAGAGATCGAGCAAGCCTAATAAGTCTTGAATATACATTTTAGCAGGTTCCAAGTTACCTGTAATAAAGCTTGCAGGATTATTAATTTCGTGAGCCACCCCCGCCACCAGATTGCCTAAAGCCGACATTTTTTCATTCTGGACGAGTTGAAGTTGCATCGATTGCAGATCCTCTAACGCCTGCTGCAATTCCTGGGATTTTTGGCGCAGATGGGCTGCGGTTTGAATCTGTTCGGCTTCGATGCGCTTGCGTTCTGTAATATCAATCATGACGCCATCCCAAACCAACGTGCCATCGGGTTGCTGTTCCGGTTGAGACACCGCCTGCACCCATTTAATCTCGCCGGTTGGCGTAATAATGCGCCACTCGTGGCGAAAGGGGGTGAGATGTTGAGCCGAGTGGAGAACAGCTTGTTGAACGCCTTGGCGATCTTCAGGATGTTCTAAGGCTCGCAGACTATTAGCTCCACTTAAGATCTCTTCAGGGCGAACGCCGCACAGGTCATAGCAACCGGAGCTAATGTAGGGCATAGAAGCCGAACCATCAGCAGCAATGCGAATGCGATAGATGACACCGGGAATGTTATCTGACAGCTTCTGAAAGCGATTTTCGCTCTTTCGCAGTTTTTCTAAAGACTGTTCGAGTTGATGGGCGTAGGCTTGCGACTGTTGGTAGAGATGAGCATTCGCGAGGGAAATTGCGGCTTGGGTACACAGCAGGTTGAGGATCTCAACGCGATCGCTGGTAAAGGCTTCAGCCGCGAGTTGGTTTTCCAAATACAAAATGCCTTGCAGTTGCCCTTGATGCAAAATCGGCAAGCCTAGCAGGCTTTTGGGTTGTTGGCGCAGGATGTACGGATCGACCATTAGGGGAGGATGGGCGATCGCATTCGCGATCGCTGTCGGTTTTAGGGTGCGCTTCACCGTATTAATAAACCCAATGGGTAACTCCTGACTCTCTAAAAGCGGGATTGAAAGTTGGATGCGAGTCGATCCGTCAACGCTATGCAGGGCTTCCACCACGAGTCGATCCTGTTTCAGCAGCAATAAGGCGCATTTATCCGCCCCTGCATTTTCCATTGCCACTTGCAGCAAGGTTGTCAGTAATTGGGTTAACTCAATTTCACCCGAAAGGGCTTGAGAAGCTTTGAGAATGCTGGCAAAATCTAACGCCGTAGAAATTCCAGCCCCGCTAGAACTCGTAGAAAGCGCTCCAGCGCTGGGGATAGAGGAAAAGCTTTTGGTGGTGTGAATGGTGAGTTCTGGGGTGAGGGAAACGCGCTCAGATTGGAGGATGGGAGCTAATAAGGTGGGATAGGTTTGTTCTAACTGATTGACCTTTGCTGTTGCGCCCCAACGGGCATAGCAGTAGTAAGCATCAATTAGATAAGTTTGGGCGAGGCGTTCTTTACCCCAGTCTAGATAGAATTTAGCCGCCAGTTCGTTGGCGATCGCTTCTTCTTGCAGAAACTTATGGGCTTTAGCTTCAGAAATCGCTCGGTCATAATACTCGATCGCCTCTGCTTTGTCCCCTAACACCCGATGCCATTCGGCTTCGATCAGATCGCGCTTATGTTGGTGATTCGCCGGGGCATAATGGGCCCATTTTTGCATCTTTTGGCGATCGCCCTCAATGCGATCGCTCAAGCGGTGGCGTTCCGCTTCGGGAGTTTGGTTCCAGCTTGCCAGATGAGCCAGGGCATCGTAGAAATAAAAGGGAGCAACCACAAAATTCGCCGTAACCCCGTTTAAGTAAGTCGCAGCAATATCGGCATTCTCCACCGCTTGGGGCACTTGTTCAAACAAGTAACTCAAAACCAGTTTATGAAAGTAAAGGTAAAAAATTGCGGTTGTATCATTGGCTTGCTGATGCTGAGGGAGCATTTTTTGCTCGTTATAGACAGCGCCAATTAACTGTGCGGGCTGTTCGGTAGGCTCCATTAAATGCCAAATCGCCTGATGCAGAATTTGTTGCAGATTCAGCGAGGTTTTCTGTTTCAGTTGCCCAAGAACTTGGCTATAACTGGCAATCTCTTGTTCGAGTACCGACAATTCAGTTGCACTCAGATAAGCATGATAGCCATAGATATAAGTGGACAAAGCCGCAAACTCTAAATCCCCGGTTTCTAGCGCGAGGGTATAAGCCGACTGTAGCGAGTCTAGGGTATTGCGAACGGGTTCGCGCCAGTGGAGAATCCCTGCATTCGTGACAAATGTCGTTCTAGCTTGAATGGGTTTCATTTGGGGTTGATTGAGCAAGCTCAGAGCCAGTTGACCAAACGCATACCCCGTTTCAATGTCTTCAATCACGCCGCACAGAATCACCCCAAAGTAAGCGTAACTCGGTGCTGAGAGGGCACTATTGCCATATTGAATCGATAGGTTAACCTGCTGCGAGACGATCGACGGTAACAAGAGCGGAGCGGCTTGGAAGGCACAGGGAGCCATACCGCTGAGAATCTGCAAGGCAGCTTGTGTGGAGCGATCGCTCATCTGCGGTAACGAGAGTAAGTCTAGAGGAGAGCGATCGCCTAAATTGGCTAGCGTGGCTTGGAGTTGAGCTTGAATCTCTGAGGGGTGGGGATTTTCGGGAAACTGCAATCCTAACAGTTGCAAAACCTGCAATCCCGTTTGGATGGCTTCTAGTAACTGGTTGCGGGCCATGCAAGCGTGCAGCTTGACATCATAAACTGGAATTTTGTCGAGCAAGGTACGAGCATTCTGTAAAACCCCATCGATGAATGCTTGCATCTGCTCAAACTGACTGCTGAGATAGGCAACCTCTGCGGCTTCTTGATAAATGGCTAGGGTTAAATCGTATTGGTTCTGCCAAGGCTCAAACTCTAATAGCTGCATCCCAATACTCAGATAGTTGAGGGCAGCCGTATAAGCGGTAGCCGCTTTAGCCTTGTGGGCTGCCAGTAAATTGAAATGGGTGAGTTCTTCCCTAGCAGAAGGTTGAACGAGCAACCCTATTCCCATATTCAATTGATTGACAAGTTCAAAGATTTGCGAGTCTAAGTCTTCGGGCGAGCGATTTTTCAGCAAAAGCTGACCGATTTGAAGGTGGGTTGCCTCTTTCTGTTCGGCGGGAATCAGCGAATAAGCGGCTTGTTGAACGCGATCGTGCAGGAATTTGTAAACGCACGAACCCAGTAGAGGTTCTGCTTCTAGGGAACGCTCCTCAGATTGCTGGCTCTGAAACAATCGATACATCTCATTGAGCGGTAAAATCAAGCCTTCTTGCAAGGCAGACCACAGGTCTAGGGCCGTTTGGGCCTGAGATTGTTGGCAAACAATGGCAAGGGTGGCGAGATCGAAGGTGTTGCCAATGCAAGCAGCCAGCTTAAGAACGTTCTGAGTAGCAGGGGACAGCTTTTGCAGGCGCAGCGCCATAAAAGCAACAACATCTTCAGTGAGTGCTAATTGCCGAATTTCTGGCATATTGCATTGCCAATACCCCAGTTGGCGATTGAAGGTAATGGTTCCTTCTTCATGCAAGGCTTTGAGGAACTGGGTGGCAAAGAAGGGATTGCCTTGGGTCTTCTGGTAGACTAACTCGGTTAAGGGTGCAGCTAAGTGGGGCGGACAACTCAAGGTATCGGCGACAAGCCAATTGAGATCGCTTTGAGCAAGCGGGGCGAGGGCGATCGCATTTACTACGGCTCCGGCTTGGCGGACTTCATTGAGGGTCAGCATCAGGGGATGAGCTGCCGCAACCTCGTTATCTCGATAGGCTCCAATTAACAGCAAATGACCGCTTTGAGTCTCGCCCATTGAGAGTTGAATTAACTTCAGCGAAGCGGAATCTGCCCATTGCAAGTCATCTAGAAAGATGACGAGGGGATGGTCTGGGGTGGCGAAGACGTGAATAAACTTGTGAAAGAGCAAATTGAACCGATTTTGAGCCGCTTCGCCCGATAGTTCGCTGGCTGGGGGTTGCGGGCCAATAACCTGTTCGAGTTCTGGGATGACTTGGATTAGGACTTGGGCGTTGTCTCCCAGGGCGGCCAGGATTTTGGTTTTCCATCGCGCTAATTGCTCGTCTGTTTCGCTTAACAGTTGTGCCATTAAGTCTCGAAAGGCTTGGAGAAAGGCCCAAAAGGGGAGGTTGCGCCCAAATTGGTTAAATTTCCCTTGGATGAAGTAACCGCGCTGGCGGACGATGGGTTTGTGGACTTCGCAGACGACGGCTGTTTTGCCGATTCCGGAAAATCCAGCAATCAGCATCATTTCGCTGGTTCCTTGGCTGACGCGATCGAAGGCGGCTAGCAGGGTTTGGACTTCGGCTTGGCGGCCATAGAGTTTTTCGGGGATTAGAAAGCGATCGCAGATATCGCGTTCTCCCAATATAAAGGGGGCGATCTTGCCGTTTTCCTGAAGTTGCTGCCAGCAGTGTTCTAAGTCGTACTTGAGTCCTAATGCACTCTGGTAGCGGTCTTCCGCATTTTTGGCCATCAGTTTCATGACGATCTCAGAAATGGCTTGCGGAATGGTTGTCGGGAGGATTTCGTGCAGCAGCGGCGGTTGTTTGGCGACGTGACAATGTACCAATTCCATCGGATCTTGGGAAGCAAAGGGGAGTTCGCCAGCGAGTAATTCAAAAAAGGTGACGCCGAGGGCATAGAAGTCGCTGCGATAGTCAATTCCTCGGTTCATTCGCCCGGTTTGTTCGGGAGAAAGATAGGCGAGGGTGCCTTCTAGTCCGTTGGGAGGTTGAGTGGCTTGAGTTTCGCGCGGGAGCAGGGAAGAAATGCTGAAGTCAATCAGCTTCACCTGGCGGGTTTTGGGGTTAATTAAAATATTGGCGGGCTTGAGGTCTTTATGAATGACGCTCTGGTGATAAAGTCCGTAGAGGATATCGGCAAGTTGGATGGCGATCGCTAAAAACTCATCCACGGGAAGCCGACGATCTTGAATATATTCTTTGAGAGAAATTCCGTTGAAGTCCTCCATAACTAGGGCGTAGCTATGGCGGCAGGACTCTAAGGTATAAGGTTTAACAATACCGGGTAAGTGTAGATTTTTGGCAATGGTGTATTGGTTGCGAAACAGCAGGAGTTCGCTAAAGCTAGGATGTTCTCGTTGTAAGAGTTTAATAATAACCGGATGGCAGTCGGCTTCTCGAATAGCCCGATAGACTAACGTTCTAGAGCCACAGTACAGTTGCTCGGTGAGCTGATAGCCTGAAACCGTTGTTGTTAAAGTCACCAATTATTTCTCCGTCCGGTGAAGGATCGACTTGATGGAAAGGGGTCTATCAGCTTTTATTTTATTAACTCAAAACTCGATCGATCAAAGATTTAATTCCGATTCAGATGTATTATTTTCTGTTTTAAGAAGTTCAGTATTTTTCCGGTTATCTATTCGGTAAATTTATTGTATTGAACCCGATAACGGAAATACAATTTCGCTTGCCGAGAAGGGGCGATCGCAACCTGCTGGGTCAAAGAGCGATCGCAGATCTTCAACTTAACTTAATTTTTGGTCATTAAAATTGGAGACGAAGAAAGCCTCCGTCTCCTCAAAAATTTGTATTAAGAATTACAAATTTTCAATGGGAATCGGTGCAATAGTTTCGGCGGGTTCAAAGCCAAAGATCCGAGCATAAAAATAAAACTCGCCATCTAAAGACCGTTGAATATTTTCAGCCTTGCGGAAACCATGCTGTTCTTCTGCAAAAGTGATATAGGCCACGGGTAAACCTTTCGCTTTAATGGCGTTGACCATTGCTTCGGCTTGGTTGGGTGGAACAATTTTATCTTCTAGACCTTGAAAGAAAATTGCAGGACAGGCTAAACGGTCGGTATGATGAATGGGCGATCGCGCTATATACAGATCCCGACGTTCCGGATACGATCCAATTAACCCATCAAGATAGCGAGATTCAAACTTATGCGTATCCGTCGCTAGCGCTTCCAAGTCGCTGACGCCATAGTGAGACGCCCCCGCCTTAAACACATCGCGGAAAGTCAGCGCCGCTAGCGTAGTATAACCGCCTGCACTCCCACCAGAAATTGCGAGTCGATCGCCATCCACCAAACCTTGCTGCGCCAAATATTTCGCGCCATTAGCACAGTCATCCACATCCACAATACCCCAACGTTCCTTCAGGCGCTGGCGATACTCTCTCCCGTAACCCGTACTTCCCCCATAATTGACATCCAACACCGCAAAACCGCGACTCGTCCAATACTGAATTTTAAGATTAAACGTGCTGGAAGTCGCCGCCGTCGGGCCGCCATGACTTTTGACCAACAGCGGTGGTTTCGTCCCTTCAGGTGCCCTAAAATCCTGATTAGTGGGGGGATAGAAGAAACCATAAGCCGTTAAACCGTTTTCCGTCGGAAATTCAATCGGCTGAGGAACTGAAAGATACCCTTCCTCCACTTTTAATCGCGTAGACTGGCGAATGACTTCAACCTCTCCAGAAGCGAGATCCATTTGGACAATAGCAGTGGGTTCCGTCGCCGAACCGCCTGTAAAAATCACCTTCCCCTGACTCACCAGCGGTGCAGAAATACTTGAATACGGCGTTTCAATCGTTTTAAGCTGCCCCGTTTGGACATCTAGACTCGCTAAAAACCAGTTTCCCGCCTCCGTATAGGTGCAAATGATTTCATCAGCAGAAGCAAAAGTATAGGTTGCCATGCCAAACACCCATAAGGGAAGCCCAAATTCTGCCTCTTTTGGGCATAAGGCTTCAATTTTGCCGTCCCGATAGCGGTAAAGATTCCACCAGTTATCGCGATCTGAGACAAAGTAGAGGAGACCATCCGGCGACCATTCCGGCTGAAAGATTGACTCGCTTATCCCCCCGGCGACTAACTGAGGTTGGTCTAAACTGCCATCGGCTTGAAGGGAAGCTGTGAATAATTCGGTTCCATCCCACGGTAAATTCGGGTGATTCCAACTTAACCAACACAGTTGAGAACCCTCTGGACTCAGGCGGGGTGAGGCGTAAAAATCATCGCCTGAAACTAGAACTTGACATTCCCCGGTATCGAGGTGAATGCTAACAATCGTATTTTGCGGTTCCCCTTCCCCGGTATGGTCTTCTCTAACGCAAATGAGGCGGTGATGGGGTCGATCGAGAATGGCATCTGCATACCGATAGTCACCTTCTGGGGTTAACGGTTGCGGCTGTTCGCCGACTTTTTGACGATAAATCCGTCGATCGGCAAAATTGGAGAAATAGACGATGCCCTCTGCCACGAAGTAAGCGCCGCCGCCATATTCGTGAACGCGGGTTCTGGCGTTGAAGGGGGGAGGGTTAACATCGGTGATTTCCCCAGAGGGAGTGCGTTGGACAATGACGTAGCGTCCCCCTTCTGAAGGGCGTCCTTCTACCCAGTAGAGTGTATTGCCATCTAGCACTACTCCGCCGATGCCAATGCTGCCAGACACAATTAACTCAGAGGTAATGGGCGATTTCCAAGACCCGTAAGGGGCAATTTGTTGCGGACTCATGCGCGTTTTCCCATAGCTGTGCTTTTTTTAGCTTATCGAACCTTGGGGAGGGCGATCGCCTCTAGCGCGGCTGCCGCTAGTTCTCATTTTCTCTGTCTAGATATTCAAGCTTGCCAAAACGCTGACTCGAAGAATTACGGAGTTTAGAATTTTCTATCAACAACTAAAAACTAAACATCAGAGTTTTTACGGGATTTTACGGTGAATCCCGATTTTCAAGCGGTCTGGCGATTAAGATCGATCCAATTCTTTTGAAAAAATTACGGAATGGATGGATAGAAAACATACTCAATCTTCACAGAAACTCTGTGGAGAGAATGCCCTATTTTCATCTGCGAGTCTGTAAAGTAAAAATTGAAAGTCTTAAATTTACAGCAGACTTGATGGGAAACGCGGCGCAGAGCATTTGAAAATACTGTGTTTGACCGACCTCTTTCCTTCTGCCTTCAGCCCCCAGTTTATGAACTTCATTTAGATGGAATCTGATATATCTCTATGCTGCTCAATTCTAAATCAATTACAACCTGGACGACTCTCTCTCTAACAACCGTTGCTGCAATCAGTTTTTCGCTACCTGCAAGAGCGGCTTCTTTAGGAATTGCTAGCGATTATAACGTGTTTGTTTTCGGAGATATGAACCAAAGCTCCGATTCAGAAGGAAGAGTGGCTGTTGGTGGAAATGCAACATTCACAAACTTTGGAATTGGCGATCGCCTTCCCGGTTCTAATGGTGCAGATACGCGCCTGGTGGTTGGCGGTGACTTAAAGTATAACGGGGGTCAAATTTTCGGCGGAGGCGCTGTCGTTGGCGGTAATGTAACCTCTCCAGTCTATTTCAACTGCCCCTCAACCTGTGGCGTCACTCAAGGAAGCCCTATCAATTTCTCAGCAGCCAAACAAGAATTGATGGCCCTATCTTCCCATTTAGGCAGTCTGGGGACAACGGGTTCCACAGAATATAAATGGGGTGGCATTCATATTCAAGGCAGCAACAATGATCTTAATGTTTTTACGATTGACGGTTCGCAATTTGCCAAGTCTAGCTATCTTAACCTGAGTGGCGTCGGACAAAATTCAACGGTTGTCTTTAACGTTTTGGGTAGTAGCGTTAATATCAGCAACTTTGGGTTGAACCTAGGCGGTATCGATAAGAGTAAGGTGCTATTTAACTTTGTGGATGCGACTTCCGTTAGCACCACTGGCTTCTCGTTCCAAGGTAGTGTTCTGGCGACTCAAGCTCATTATCAGTTCAATAATGGCAATTTAGAGGGAACGCTGGTTGCTAATTCGGTTTCTGGAAGTGGGGAGTTCCACAATTACAAGTTTTCTGGTAATTTACCTGCTGTTCCGACTCCACCCAGCCCGGAACCCGAAGTTTCGCCTAGCCCAGAACCCGAAGTTCAGCCTAGCCCGGAACCCGAAGTTCAGCCTAGCCCAGAACCCGAAGTTCAGCCTAGCCCGGAACCCGAAGTTCAGCCTAGCCCGGAACCCGAAGTTCAGCCCAGCCCGGAACCCGAAGTTCAGCCCAGCCCGGAACCTGAAGTTCAGCCTAGCCCAGAACCCGAAATCGATACTCAACCGAAATCTGTGCCCGAACCTGCAACGCTCTTAGGTTTACTGAGCGTAGGTGGTTTATTAACGCTGCGCCGTCGCAAATAAGCGATCGCCCCTTCTACCCTAGCCTAGATCGAACTCTGGGCTAGGGTTTTGTATTGCACTACCAAAAGCTAGGACTCGCTTGAATGGAAGGAATTAACTTCAAGTTGTACAAAGATTCAAAAACGGTCTTTTTATCGTTGAGACTCCAGAGTTCCAGAGTACAGCGATCGCCATATTGAACGGGGTGCAGCTTGAGATGAAATTCTCTGCTTTCGGGTAAATACTGGCAACTCACCGACTGAATCGTCTCAATTTGACGGCGATCCAGCGCTACCGCTAACCGCAGTAAAGCGCTGAGTTGTTCAACCATTTGTCGGTGTTTCTTATCCTCAAGATTGGCAAAGTTTTCATGTTTCTTCTTAGGGGCACTCTTGCGATGATAGCGAGCTAAATTCGCGATCAATTCTACCTCTGTATCGGTATAGCCCAAGAGTTCGCCGTTACGGATCAGATAGTAGGAATGCTTGTGATGGGAAGAGTGACTGACGTATAGACCGCAATTATGTAAGATACTGGCCGCCCAGAGTAATTCTCTCTCTTGACCCTCCCAATCATGTAACTTTCCTTGGGTTTGGTCAAACAAGCTTAAGGCAAAATTAGCAATCCGCTGGCTAGATTCTAAATTAACGTGATATTTTTGAGCCGTTTTAATGACGCTGCGCGTTCTCACTTCGCTTTGGTAGCGCAGTTTATCAGAAATCAAGCCATGAGCGAGCATCCAATCGACAATGATGCCTTCTCGGAGCGATCGCTCGCAAACCGTCAGGCTATCGACGCCTAACAAATCCATTGCTTCTTGTAAAATCAAAGCGCCCGCCAGGATAATTTCCGACCGCTTTTCAGACATTCCGGGAATATTCGCGCGTTCTTCATCAGAAAGCTTGCGAAGGCGATGGACGATCTCGCGCAAATTTTTGAGGCTGAGTTGATACCCCGTTAATGGGGAGGGTTCGCTACCGAGTTGGGCGCGCGCATCCACAATGGCTAGCGTTTCAATTGTGCCAGAAGTTCCAACCAGACGAGGTTTTTCGTCGGCTTCGAGGTGAGCCAACAACTCTTCTACCGGGCGTTCTAGCCGACCGCGAATATAGGCTTGTAAACATTGAAATTCGCTATTACTGATAGGATCTGTGGTAATGAATTCTCCGGTGAGACGAACCGCACCCACTTTGGTACTACTGAGCGATCGCGGTTCGCGTCCATCCCCTAAGATTAACTCTGTCGAACCGCCCCCAATATCAATCGTAATATGGGGTTGGTTATTCAACTCCATTCCCGATAGGACGCCGAGATAAATGCGTCGCGCTTCCTCTTGGCCCGAAATCAGGTTAATACTTAAGCCCAACTCCTGTTCAACTTGTTGGAGAAACTGGCGTCCGTTGGGGGCTTCGCGGACGGCGCTAGTGGCGACTGCAACCACTCGATCGACGTTGAGACTTTTGGTGATTTCCTGGAAGCGGCGAAATGCAGCCATCGCCCGCGCCATCGGTTCGGGTTTGAGGTTGCCCGTTTTCGGTTCGCGATCGCCCAAACGTACGGTTTCTTTTTCTCGGTCAATAATGGTAAAAGCAGGTAACTTTGGATCGACCCTGACGATAACCATGTGGACGGAGTTTGTACCCACATCAATTGCGGCTAGCGTGCGTTCAGTTTCGATGGGGGGCGTAAAAACAGGCATAACCCGACCAGTTTTCAACTTTAAATCAACCATTGGTGCTTTGCATCTAGGGATACTTCTAATCGCAACCCGGCTTAGAGGCTTTTGCAGCTACAAAAAAGTTGTTTGTCAAAGCCCAGACAAATCGTTGCCCGTTTTACAAAAAACTTTTTGTGTCGATAGCGCGAGCGAAAATTGCCTAGAATCTCTCTAAGCCTAGCTCTAGACTAAAGATATCTTTAAATTGGGACGAATACTGAGGATTATTTGAGACTGCTATGCTAAACGAGCCAACCCACCCATCAGATCCCACTTGGCTAGCCATTGTTCGTCTTTTACGATGGGACAAACCCGCCGGACGCCTCATCTTGATGATACCGGCGTTGTGGGCTGTGTTTTTAGCCGGTCAAGGCACGCCCCCGTTGCCCTTAGTGGGAGCGATCGTTTTAGGTAGTTTAGCCACCAGTGCGGCCGGATGTGCGATTAACGACCTGTGGGATCGCGATATCGATCCGCAAGTGGAAAGAACGCGATCGCGTCCCCTCGCCTCTCGCGCTCTTTCTGTCAAAGTTGGAGTCGTCGTCGCTGCGATCGCAATGGGATGCGCGGGAGTAATAGCTCTCTATCTCAATCCCTTGAGTTTTGCCCTCTGCGTGGCGGCGATCCCGACGATCGTTTTTTACCCTTCTGCTAAACGCTTCTTTCCAGTGCCTCAGTTAGTGCTATCTATTGCTTGGGGGTTTGCAGTCCTGATTAGCTGGAGTGCAGCAACCGGAGACTTAAGTCCCCAGACGGGGTTGCTGTGGGGGGCTGTGATTCTGTGGACGTTGGGATTTGATACGGTCTATGCCATGTCCGATCGGGAGGACGATCTGCGAATTGGGATTAATTCCAGCGCCATCTTCTTTGGCGAGAAAGCCGCAGATGCGGTGACAGTTTTCTTTTTAGGGGCGGCTGGATTGTTGATGCTGCTGGGCTATCGTTTAGGTTTAAATTGGGAGTTCTGGGTGACAATTGCGATCGCGATCGCCCTATGGCTCAACCAGTCGATCCGCCTCCACCAAACTGACATCCCCCACCCCACCTACGCCAACATTTTTCGTGAAAATGTCTGGATCGGCTTGATCCTCCTCGCCGGGATGATCGCTGGAATGCTTTTCTAAGTGCTTCTCTAAGTGCTGAGTGCTGAGTGGGGAAGAGGGTGGGGGGAAAAGAGTGCGCTCGTTCCGAGTAAGGGAGAGGATTGAGGGAAGTGAGTGCTGAGTGGATAGTTACCAAGTTTTTCTGTCTCTTCTTCCCTAACCCCCAACCCCTAACTCCCTTCTTCCCCCCATCCCCCCATCCTCTTCCCCAACTCCCAATTCCCTTCTTCCCTAACTCTCAACCGGATGTTGCCCGTAAAAGGGTAAGGCTTCTTGCCAATCAGGGCGTTGGCCGGCTAGCCAGTCGAGATGGGCTAATTCTAGGAGGCTGGCGGCTGAGTCGCCTAGCTCGTTTGGAGCTTCAACCCGGTGATAAGGTTGGTTGAGGGTTTGCAGTAGATTTTGCCAGTCGCAGGGGGCGATCGCGCGATCGCTCCAAAGAGTTGTTAATTTTTTGGGTGCTTCGACTTGGTAAACGCCTGCAAACAATTGTTCGCGCTGGGCGGGCATTTGGACGGCGATGCACAGGGGGCGGTTAAATTCCTGTTGCTGGGCTTCTTTCCAGGCGATCGCGGCGAGGGTGGAAACAGCAAATAGGGGAATTTGCAGTTGTTGAGCGAGGGTACGGGCGGTCACTACCCCTAGACGCGTTCCGGTAAAGCTTCCAGGGCCTTTCGCCACGGCCAGAAAGCCTAAGTCTGACCAGGTTTGCGGTGCCAGAAACTCGGCGAGTAGTAGATGCATTTGGTTGAGGATTTCGCGGCCTAAATTCCAGGTTTGCTGGCGGCGAGTCTCCGCAAAATTAGCAATGGCGATCCCTAGCTGCGGACTACAGGTATGTAGGGCTAAACCATAAGAAGCTTGTGTTGAATCCATAGCCATTTTTGATACACTAAACTGAAGAGGTTTCCCGTATAATTGCGCTAATCCTAAACGCCCCTGTTCCGCAATTTTTCGAGTGAGAGTTCTCACCCCTCATCCCTAAACGAGCAAAACACCATAACGTTAAAAGCGGGTAGAGATGAGGCACGAGGGTTGTGGGGCAATTTAAAAAATCGCTAAAAGTTATTATTGCAGTTTCAACGATCGGGTTGTGGAGTTGCGTACAACAACCTCCTCAGTACAACAATGTTTCGGTTCCCTGTTGCACCTGTTGCGATCAAAATGGTGAAAACTGCAAGTGCTGCTTGTGCGGCTAGACTTTACACCTCAATTAGCAACCTCCGGGAGCATTTATCGGTTCCATCGCGTCAATATAGGGGAACTCTAGGATTAGAGCTTGGGAGTACATTAATACTCCCTTAAGTGCAAATCGTTGTTAGAGTTTCTAGTCCAATATGGTAGAAAACGAGAGGTTAACACTGATTTTTCCCGATTGTCGCGTTAATTTAACGAAGGGTAGGGGTTTGGGGGAGGCCGTACGTCTCGCGTTTGAACTTGTTGGGTCAGCGTTGGAAGCCATGTAGAAGGAATCAGAGTGCTATCAATCCGGACTGCTGCTGTAGGCGCAACCTGCGAGCAGCGCATAGGAGGGGAGGCGGAGTCCATGCCCAATCGGCAAAATACACGAGAAATGCGCCAACATCTATATTAGAGGGGCGTATTCTCTTTGAACCAGAGCGCGAAATGTTTCGCCTCCATCTTAATTTAGAGAGGATTTGCCGATTAGTAGACCCTTCAGGCGATTATGACCAAGGAGAATACAATAGCAGCAGATTCTTATTTGCCCACCCCTTTTCTGGGGGTCGCTTTGTCCCAACCCTTAATGAGTCGCCTATGCAGATTTTCGGGACTTGTAGCGGGCTGATCTTCCAGCCCTACCGCTATTCAACTTGTTTTCTGCGAAACGCCTTGTACTGGCAAGGGTATCTGCTTCATCTCTCGACGGGTGCGTTTAATTTTCAATCAGAGCGCTGTTTTGAGCCTGTGCTGCTCTTTCGGAAAATGTCACTTTTCCAATTCAGGAAGCGCCCTGCGATCGAAAACGCAAAATCTCTATGAACTGGCAGTTTTTACGCTGTTATCGCCAAAAGCCCGGTAGAATTCTTGATGCTCCATCTTGGCAGCGAACCCTGAGCGGAGGGATCGCTGCATTTGTGGTTGCGGGTATTCAAAGTTTGGGTTGGTTCATCCCCGCAGAAGAGATGGTGTATCGGACGTGGTATCAACTGCGAGGTTCTCAAACGTGGGACTCGCGGATTGCGATCGTGGCGATTGATGAGGCGGCGATTAAAGAACTCTACGGAACAACGCAATCTCGCCAGACTTACGTGCAACTGCTCCAATCGCTAGCCCCTGCCAAGCCTAGCCTAATTGTTCTCAACGTGATCGTGGACGAACCGGCTCCAGAGGATGCCGCTTTAGCCCAACAGATGCAGGTGGGTGCGCCCACAGTCCTAACAGTGGCTTGGAACCAAGAAGGCAATCTCAAGCTCCCCAATCCGCTTTTGCTGCAACAGGCGGTGGGTGTCGGTCATGTGGTCAATACTGCTGGAGCGGACGGGATTACGCGCACCCTACCGCCAGAAATTCAAAATATTCCTGCCTTGGGAGTTTCCAGCTATCAGGCCTACCTGCAACGGGTTCTAGGTTCGCAGATGTGCGTTCCCCCGTCCGTACAGGTGTCGTTAGGCGATGGGCGTGAATTTTCCCAATGGTATCCCGCCTGTCCCGATGTTTTATCCTCTCTGCCTCGTCCGTTCTGGGTCAACTGGCCGGCTTCTAGGAGCCAAATCCAGGAGTATCCCATTCTGGATGTGATTCGCGGTCAGGTGAACGCGACAGCATTCACAGATAAGATCGTGCTGGTGGGGCCGATCGTTCATGGCTTGGATGTTTTGCAAACGCCTTACGATCGCAACTCTCCAGCTAGTGGGGTACATCTCCAGGCGGCAATTCTCGACAATCTGCTTAATGACAATTATCTGCGCCCGATTGCCCTGCAAAGCGATCGCCCTTCGACTCTGCTGTTGTATATCCTGGGCGGTTGTCTGATTGGCTATGGAGTGGCTTTGCGAACCAGTCATACCAGCGTCCCTTGGAGTTTGCGCCGCCAGTTGGTTGTCGGAGTCGTATTTGTGGGCGGCTCGTTGGTGTTGAGTTTTGTCCTGTTTCAATACAACTATCTGGTGCCTGCGATCCCCCCGATCGCGATTTACACGATGATTGTGGGAGGGGAGGTGATTCAAGAACGCCTGAAGATGCGCGATCGCTTGCGCGTGAGCGAGCAACAACTGTGGAAACAGGCTTTTTATGATAATTTGACGGGATTGCCCAACCGAGCCTTGCTGA
>JAAHGE010000220.1 GCA_010672635.1 Desertifilum sp. SIO1I2
CGACGGCATCGAGCATCGCCGCCGTGTCCCGCACGGTCCGGCTCACGACGTGCTCGATGCCGAGGTCGTGCAGCGGCATCCCGGTCTCGGGCCCGACCGGCGTGCGGCCGCGGGTCGGCTTGAGGCATTCATAGAAAGGGCGCATTCTCTGCTTAGGATGCGCCCTTTTTGATTTGTAAACTTCCCCTCTCCCTGGGGCGAGGGAAATTTACGCTTGCCCGATCCAGGTTCCGTGGAAACCGTAGGGGACTCGCTGCGGCATTTGGATGCGGGCGATCGCACTATCGGTCATGGCTTGGGCGTCAACGATAACTAACTCCGAAATCTGTTGGGTTTCATCATACACAAACGTCATTAACCATCCCTCATCCTCAGCAGTTGCGCCCGGTTTTGGCACAAATACCCCCTCACCCCCGTAACGTCCGGTGCCAAACGAGTGAGCTTGAACGCTCTGGTTCTCTAAATCAAACTTCAGCAAACCATCAAATTTTGGCATTGGGGTTGGCGCGCTACTCCCTGCATAGCCGTAACGCGTCGGTCGTCCTAAATAGCGTTCGTTAATGCGAGGAAATTCGCAGGGGCGATCGCTCAAAACTTCCTCGCGAACGGCTCCCGTTTGCAGATTAAATCGCCAGCAGTGAAGCAAGGGGAGATCGCTACCCACCTGCGGGTTATCGCCTTCATGGGAACCTGGGGAGGCTCCTAAGACGCTGGTACTCGCCATGCGACAGGCAATCAAAACAACCTCATCTCCGGCTTCGTAGGCATTCAAGGTATGGAAGACATAACAACTGGGGGCCTCGAACCAGCGGATGGTCTGGTTATCGCCATGTCGAGGGAGAATGCCAAACCGACTGGGGCGATCGCGCTCAAAAGCAAAAGCCGGTTCGCCAAGCTGTAGCCGTTCTAACCGGAAGGTGAGGGGCAAGTCCATAAAAAGGGTATAGCGCTCTGTGATGGCAAAGTCATGCATCATCACCCCAACGGGCAGATCGATCGGAACGGTTCGCAAAAGCTCTCCCTGCTGGGAAACAAGGCTGTATTGCACGTAGGGCGGCTGCATGAGGGAGTAGCCAAAAAACATCATTTCCCCTGTCACTGGATCGACTTTAGGATGAGCCGTGACAGGGGAGGTGAGTTTGCCTTCAAAAGTGTAAGCGCCAACGGTCTCTAAATGGGGGAGTGCAATGGCATGAGGTTCGCCCCCTTCCCAAAGGGCGAGGAGGCGATCGCCATGCCAAACCAGAGCCGTATTAGCCACATTTTTGAAGCCCGCTTGGGAGGGTTCTAGCAACCCCCCAAATAGGGCGCGTCCGGCTTGGCGTTCCTGCTCAAACCCTTGAGTTTTAATATACCGATTGCAATAGCTCGCCTTGCCATTTTGCAGGCGAACGCCATGCAGCATCCCATCGCCGTCAAACCAATGATACTCACCGAGGGGGGGAAATTGAGGATTGGGGCCATTGCGGACAAACAGACCATTCAGTTCAGGCGGTAACTCACCCAAGACGGGCAACTCATCAACGGTTAACTCTGTTTGAATGGGTGCAAAGTTACCAGTCAGGTAAGGAGTCATGGATTTTCCCAAAATAAGCCTGCTCTTTTCTTGTAACAAAAAGATTTCGCTGGCGTTGTCCTTTCCCCTTATTCATCTTCAACGGACAAACGCTGTTTTTGCTGTACCCTTGCCTGTTGGGTTAACCAGCGATGCACGATGAAGAGCGCGATCGCCAATAGCAAAATTAGCACGGGAATGGTTTCTAAACCCGTCCAATCTGCAATCCACCCCACCGCCGTAGGAATAATGGCAGCCCCCAAACTTGCAACGCTCGTCACAAAACCAATAGCTGCGGGGACAACTGCTGCGGGCACCCGTTGGGGCATTAACCAGATGGTCGTGGGAAATATCGCCGCGATCGCAAACCCCATTAACGGCAAACTCAGCCATTGTTGGGGCAGCAGCCACCACGTCACTAACCCAAAGGCAAGCGTGGTTAAAGAGGCATTCACCAAACGAATCGCCCCCAGCCGGCCGATCGAAACCCCCAACATCATCCGCCCGATGGTAAACCCCAACCACATGGCGCTAATGCTGTATCCGGCTGTGGAGGGAGGGACATCTCGGCTGACTTGCTGAACCGTATACGCCCAGTTTCCTAGAGACGCTTCTGTCCCCACCGTTATCAGCAAAAAGAGGCCTGAAATGAGCACCGTTGGGGTTTGGAGAGCAAACCGCAGATTTGACAAAGCATGGGTACCGGATGCGGCGGTGCGAACCATCATGGGAGTATAGCGGGTGGCAATGACCCAACCCACACCAAGAATTAACAACCCAACAAGGCTTGCGATCGCAAAATAAACCTGCCGCCAGTTAAGTCCTACCATCAGCAGAGTCGTTGCGATCGCAGGGCCTAGCAATGCGCCAATCCCATAAAAGGCATGAAGCAGCCCCACCCATTTCGCTTCAGCGCGATCGCTCACCATGTAGGTATTAATTCCAGCATCGATTAAACCAATGCCCAACCCTAACAGCGTTCCAAACCCCACCATCACAAACCAGGCAGGACTTAAGCCATAGGCAACCAGGGCCGATGCTAGCGCGATCGTTGCTACCAATAGCATTGGGGCTAATCCCAGACGGCTGCTAATCAGGCTGCTGCTAAAGGCTGCCAGCACGTAGCCAGCAATCTGACTTACAAATAACAGCGTCACGGTGGCAGGAGTGAGGTCAAAGGTTTCGAGAATGGACGGGAGTAGCACGCCCAAACCGCTTTCAGCAATACCAATGGCAATAAAAGCATAAAAGGCGATCGCAATACCGATCCAAGCCGCAGAAGCAGGCGGCCGGACGGGTTTGTGTTTAAATTGCTGAAAAAACATAACTCCAATGATTTAAGGCTTGTCCGGTGCCTCTTGCTGATTTCTAGTCAGCATTCAAAAACGGCCCGCGAGTAACGCCCAGTTGACTTTGAACCTTAAGCGTTTGCCAAAGCTGAACGCCGGTAATTTCCCCCCGCATCAGTTGGCGATAGCGGTGAATCGTTTGGATCACTTGGGTAGGCGTTTCGCTGACAAACTCAATGCGAAAATGACCGACACCTAACGCCATCAGATGTTGCATCGATTCGGCCCCGGTTTGGGCAGTTCCGTTAAACACGGTATTGCGACAACCCGCATCGGCTTGGAGAATATGTTCGGTGCCAGTCCGGTCTTTTAATGTCACCGTATGATTTTCGCAAGGTCGGCCGCAATTGCGATAGTCTGTTCCGCTAGACAGAAAAGCACAGAAAACGCAATGTTCCATGTGAAACATCGGCATTCGCTGGTGAATCGTGACCTCAAACCATGCTGGCGGACAACTCTTGAGTAAGTCTTCTAGTTGCAGAATATTGAGGTCGTAGGATGCCGTTAGACGTTCTAGATGAAAGTTGCGCTTAAAATAATCGGCGGTTAAAGCATTGGCAACATTCAGAGAAAAATCGCCAATACAGGGTTCGCCAGCAAAAAACTTTAAGTGGTCGTAGTTGCGAACTAAATATCCATCCGCATCGCAGGCGCGAACCTGCTGTAAAATCCAGTTCTCGCCCGGTTTGGTAATCCGAGGCGGCGCAACCCAAATTTTAGCGTTATGGCAGGCGCGAACCTGTTGAACGGCTTCTTTATACTTACGCGGATCTTCAAATTCGCAGTAAATCGTCTGGCTTCCCGCTTCTAAGGCGGCTTGCAGTTGGGCGAGGTTGCGGACGAGAACGATCGATTGGGGTTCAGATAAACTGGGGGGCGAGGGTTCGGGGAGTAAGGCGGGTAAAACTTTCTGGGGGTTGAGTTGCCAGCGTTTGGGTTTTGCCTTTAAAGCTTCTAGCTGGGCTGTCATTTCCCGGCGCAGGTGGTTAAGTTCGCTGATGGGTAAGATTAAGCCGTCGGGTAAATGGCTGGTGAGTTTTTTTAAGCAGAAAGGCGTGTTCCCTAGGCGTTCTAGCTGCGCTTGCAAGCGTTCTGGAGTTAGGGGTTGAGTCTGCGCCTCAGCTAAGACTGAAGTTGATTCTACGCGAACAATGTGTCCTTGTTCGTCGCGGGCAATACAGTGGAGAGGTTCTCCCAATTCTCCATAAACTTCAATCTCGATGGGGCGTTGAAATTGCGGTTTCTCGCCTGCATAGGTTTGACGCAGTTGTTTATCGAGTTCTGGATCGGAGGTTTTCCAAAGTTTATCGCCCACATGGACGCGCCGCCAGTTGATATCCCGCCGTCCAAATTGCAGGATGGCTTCATCGCCGCGCATTTTAACCGCATAAACTCGTCCGCCTTGTTCCTTGGCTTCGGGATGTCCGCAGTCAAAAACAACGCCATCGCCCGGTTTTAGAGGGGCTTGCAGTTGCAGAACCACTTCTTCATTGCGAATGCGGTTAATGGTTCCAAGATAAACGCCGCGCTTTTTGCCAAATTGGGCGTGTACGAGTTCCTGGTTATTGATGCCTTGAAACCATCCTGTATAAAGACCGCGAGAAAAGGCCATTTCCAGGTGATAGCGGGCGGTTGGGGTAGCGAGTTCGCGATCGCAATCCGCGATAACTTGGTCTAGGGCTTGACGATAAACGCGGGTAACGTTGGCCACGTATTCGGCAGATTTGAGGCGACCTTCAATTTTCAGACAATGAACGCCTGCTTTGACTAAGGCGGGGAGAACTTCTAAACCCGCTAAGTCTTGGGGACTGAGTAAATATTTACGGTTGCCTAAATCGAGGGGTTGACCGTCTACGATCAGGTCGTAGGGCATTCGACAGGCTTGGGCGCATTCTCCCCGGTTAGCAGAACGGCCGCCTAATGCTTCGCTGGTGAGGCATTGACCGGAATAGGCGACGCATAAGGCCCCGTGGACAAAGACTTCGAGGGGCAAGCTAAGGTTAGCTTCGCCCATTTGCTGTTGAATTTTCTCAATCTCTGCAATCGAACATTCGCGGGCTAAGACGACGAGTTGACAGCCTAGAGATTTGGCAAACTCGACTCCCGCCGCGCTAGTAACGGTCATTTGGGTGGAAGCGTGAATGGGAAAGTCCGGGGAGAGGTGGCGAATCAGCCGACAAATGCCGATGTCTTGTACAATGACGGCATCGACACCAGCGGCGATCGCACTTTTGAGATATTGTTCGGCTTCAGCGAGTTCTTGGGGAAAAATCAGGGTATTCAGCGTCAGATACCCCTTAACGCCGCGACGGTGCAAAAATTCCATCAGTTGAGGAAGGTCTGCTTCTGTAAAGTTTTGCGCCCGCATTCGAGCGTTGAAGCGGTCTAGACCAAAATAGATAGCATCAGCCCCATTCTCTACAGCGGCTTTAGCACAATCCCATGACCCCGCTGGGGCTAGTAGTTCTGGACGTTTAAGCGATACCATGTCCGATTCAATATTTTTAGCTGCTGGATCTCAAATGGTTGATAGGAGCTTTAGCGATGCTGGTGTTGGGTTTCCTACACCTATCCTATTTTCAGTTTAATGAAGTTCGCTCTTTTTTGGAGCGGTTGATTTGGCGCGATCGCCCTGAACTCAATTAGAATCTACGATTGGGTTGACTCGCGACGCAGGCGAAATAGGAGTAACTGGGTTTTTTGGTCGTCGCGGAAGTTATCATCGCTAATCAGCCATAGACTTTGGGAACCGTCGGGTAAGCGGGGACCTAGGGTCATTCCTTCAAGGTTGTCTAGGGTAATATCAAGGTCTTGTAAATCTAAAACCAGTTGCTTGCGAATGGGTTGCAGTCCCATTAAAGATCCTTGCAAGCTGGAGATACCCGAAATATCGGTAGCATCTCCGGTAAACAGTTGAAAGAGGCGAATGGTGAAGCCTTTCAGACCAAAAGAACGTTCTAAACTGAGGAAATGACCGCCGCCGTCTAAAGCAACAATTTCGGGGATACCGTGCAGTACGGCTCCAGGGGGTGGCGATTCCAGCAGGTAGAGGTGTTCTGATAAGATCAGGGGCGGCCCTTCGCTGAGGTAGTAGTGCAACCAGCGCGTTCGGGTGGCAAAGTCGGGATCTTCGGGGTTGGTTAAGTCTTGCACTAAAGCGGCTTCAGTCACTGTAAACAGGCGCAGGGGTTCGCCAGCAGCGGGAATGGTGCCGATGGGGTTGGTGGCAAGGGCTTCAAACCCAAAGTTATTTTGAATGCCTTGGATGGGTTGACCTTCTTCTGTCAGGGAAAGGTCATGTTGGGGAATAGGAAAGCGCTGGACAAATTGTCCGCTATTGAGTTCAAATTCTTTAAGGCCAGGGGGAATATCGAGGTTGATATTGCCTTCGGAGGAGATGAAGACGGTGCTTTGGGGCGATAGGGCAATTCCTTCGGCGTCAATGGTTCCGCGCGGGTAAGGGTTGCCCTCTTCAGTTTGCAGAAAGGTGACGCCTTCAAGATCCACCGAGGCGATCGCATCTCCTACCCCCAGCGTTGGATCGAGCTGAACTTTCAGGGTGTAAAATCGGGCAGGGGCGAGTTCGCTGCGATCGTCGGAAACGACATAAAAGCGATCGCGCTGGCGATCGTAGGTTATTCCAGAAAGTCCGCCGACGGGTGTTCCGGCAAAGGAGGTTTTCGGGATAATCGCTTCATCCAAAAACTCAAGCGATACCTGTAAAAAGGTGCGTTGTTCTGCACTCACCTGGGGTAAGCTACACCCGGTTAGTAAACTCCCCACGATCGCTAAGAGCGTAACCCAGTATATTCCCCAACGTTGTAACCTCACCCGTTATCCCCTCCATTTTTTCTGGCTTCGCCTGCTCTACTCTAACTTAAGCTTGTTGGACTGAAATTTATGCAGCAAAAAACGCGCGGCGCGATCGCAGCAGGACATCCTCAAACGGCTCAGGCGGGATTGGAGATGTTAAAACAGGGGGGGAATGCTTTTGATGCTGCGCTGGCGGCGCTGCTGGCTTCTTTTGTCACAGAGTCTCCCCTAACTTCGGCGGCGGGGGGTGGTTTTCTACTGGCTTATACGCAGCAGCAGCAAGCGATTTTATTTGACTTTTTTACGCAAACCCCCCGGCGCAAAAAGCCGGAGGCGCAATTGGATTTTTACCCGGTTAATGTGGACTTTGGGGGGGCTATTCAAGAGTTTCACATTGGCTTGGGTTCGATGGCGGTTCCAGGAAATTTGGCGGGCGTGTTTCACGTTCATCAGCGCTTGGGAAAACTGCCGATGAAGGCGATCGCAGAACCTGCCTTACACTATGCTCAATCTGGGGTAGAAGTGAATGCGTTTCAAGCCTTTTTATTAGATCTTCTCAAACCCATTTTACTGGCTTCTGCGGCAGGTCGTACAATTTATGCGCCTTCCGGACATCTAGCTAAGGTAGGAGAACGGTTATTTTTTAAAGACTTTGCTCAAACGCTAACTCAGGTTATTGAAGAGGGAATTCAAACTTTTTATACCGGAGAAATTGCCCATCGCCTGATTCAAGATTGCCAGCATTTGGGAGGATATCTCTGTTTAGAGGACTTGCAAGCTTATCAAGTCATCGAACGTCAGCCTCTGTGTCTAGATTATCGGGGTTATCGCTTGCTGACAAATCCACCGCCGAGTGCTGGGGG
>JAAHGE010000221.1 GCA_010672635.1 Desertifilum sp. SIO1I2
TGCAACGCCCTAAATTCTCTATCGAGTTGCCGATCTAAGAAAGTATTACGGGCATTTTCAAAGTTATCTTTAAGTCGTCTGCGCTGATCTGCATTTCCCCAATTGGGACCTGATTTTACTTGAACAACTGTATAAGTCGTCGGAGTTTCAATGACTGCATCAATACCGATAGAGTCAGTGGCGACACCTCCACCTACAGCTTTAGCGATAGGTTCAAAGAAAGCATCCCCAAAAATACCTTCATCTGAAGAAGACATATAAGCCTTTAGGAGTTCTTCGACAATTTCTGCCGCTTTTTGCATTCCGATAGCGCGGAATAGATAAGGGTTCTTCCGGCGCAAGGTTTCCCAGAGATTTAATCCTGTTAGTTTCCTAATCCGTCGTTCATAGAATACTTCAAGCCTTTGCTTGACCAGTTCTTCTAATTCTTGGGGGGTAATGAGTGGAGGATTCACTCAAGGTCTCCTAATACTGAACTTAAACTTAAAGAGGAAATAATGACAGTTGGTGATATTCTAGTCGGCCACCCGATTGTTCTCCTTGAAGTAACTTATAAATCCTTTCACCGATCGCCTTTGCTAATAATACGGGGACGGCGTTACCAATTTGGCGATATTTGGACGTGAGGGAACCGTGGAAAATCCAATCTTCGGGAAAGGTTTGAAGTGCTTGGCATTCCCGGATGCTGAGGGGGCGTAAGGCTTCCGGGTGACACATGTCGGTGGCTTTTTGATGGGGGCTGGTGGTGATGGTGGGTGCAGGTTCATCCCAGGCTAACCGACGATAGAAGCCGACTTTACCGCCGCCTGAATGGTAGGCCCCACCCATCGCGGCGGGTTGCAATTCGGGGGGGAGGTTGCGCCAATTTTGTCCGGCTTTCAAGAGACGCAGATATTGCAAGCGGCTTTCAGAATAGGGGACATATTCTGGTGCATCTTCTTGTAAATTAGCTAGGGCATCTTTTAGGGTTCTCCATTGGGGTAAACCTTGCAAACCTTCTCGATGATGCGTGGGTTGGGGAAGCGTTACCGCCTCGCCTTCCCTAGAACCGATAAAAATCACCCGTTGGCGAACTTGGGGAACGCCATAATCTGCGGCATTCAGCAGACCATAATTAATTTGATACCCAATGCGGCGCATTTCTGCCAGAACCACTTGCAAGGCCGAACCTGCCTTTTCATCGGGTTCTAGGGGGGAAAACCCGATTCCGCGCTGGTTGTGGCTTCTGTGCCGGATGGGGGCAGAAAGCAGACCCCGGACATTTTCCATAATAAAAAAGCGGGGTTGAATGGCCTCAATTAAGCGAATGAAGTCCATAAATAGACTACCGCGAGGATCGCCGACTGAACGGCGTTTTCCCGCTGTGCTGAAGGGTTGACAAGGGGGACCGCCCGTTACGAGGTCTACTTCTCCCGGATGGAGGGGTCTACCGAGGTTGAGGACTCGTCCGCCTTCTGCGAGGAGGGTGGCAGCGTCTACTTGGCGAATGTCTCTGGGAATGGCGCTTTCGGTGAGGTGGGGACGGTTGAGGGCGATGGTTGTAACGGCGTCGGGTTCGTTTTCCACCAGGCTAACGGTTTGAAAGCCAGCCTGTTCTAGCCCTAAGTCTAAGCCAAAGGCACCAGCAAATAATCCAATACTTAGGGGGGGCGATCGCATCTCAGCAAAAACTCAGGGTGACTGCGGGGTAAAATGCCTAGGGCATTTAATAACCTACCCTTTATGCAAGCGAACTGGCAAACGGTCAAAACTTACGAAGATATCCTGTATCACAAATGGGATGGGATGGCGAAAATTACCATCAACCGCCCGCACAAGCGGAATGCGTTTCGCCCGAAAACGGTGTTTGAGCTTTACGAGGCGTTTTGCGATGCGCGGGAAGATTCTAACATTGGGGTGGTGCTGTTTACGGGGGCGGGGCCGCATACGGATGGCAAGTATGCGTTTTGTTCTGGGGGCGATCAGAGCGTTCGGGGCGAGGCGGGATATATTGATGAGGCTGGGGTTCCTCGTTTAAATGTGTTGGACTTGCAGCGGTTGATCCGGTCGATGCCGAAAGTGGTGATTGCTTTGGTGGCGGGATATGCGATCGGGGGCGGTCATGTTTTACATTTAATCTGCGATCTGAGTATTGCGGCGGATAATGCGGTTTTTGGACAAACTGGGCCCAAGGTGGGGAGTTTTGATGGCGGGTTTGGCGCGAGTTACCTAGCGCGGGTGGTTGGACAGAAGAAGGCGCGAGAAATTTGGTTTCTCTGTCGGCAATATAACGCGCAGCAGGCGTTGGAGATGGGTTTGGTGAATTGCGTGGTGCCTGTGGAACGGTTGGAGGCGGAGGGCATTCAGTGGGCTAATGAGATTTTAGACAAAAGTCCGATCGCGATCCGCTGTTTGAAGTCGGCGTTTAATGCTGACTGCGATGGACAGGCGGGGTTACAGGAACTCGCGGGCAATGCGACGTTGCTTTACTATATGACGGAGGAGGGGGCGGAAGGGAAGCAGGCGTTTTTGGAAAAGCGATCGCCAAATTTTCGTCAATATCCTTGGTTGCCCTAGTTTAGGGTTTTGGGGTAAGTAAAGATACTCAATTTCCGGTCGAAAATTGGTGTTTCAATTCTGAAGAGATTCTGGATTTAATGGTAAAAATCGCCCCTTAGCTTTAAACTAGGGGGCGATTTTACGTGAGTGGATTTATTGGGAACCAAAAAGCTAATTAAAATTCGTTTTACAGGCGGGAAACTGCGATCGCCCTCTGGTTAAACTAGGATTTTCAAATGCTGCAAGGTTCGGATTGTCGGGGTTTTCTCCGACTCAGATTCATGAATGGGATGTTCTGGGGTATTGAGATCCGAGCAGCCTAGGGTGCAGCATTCTAAAGGAAGGACTTCCTGACCATTTAACCCATTCGCGGGCCACAGCACAATGCCTTCTAAGCCTTCCCAAGATGGCGCAAAAGCTGGAATTGCTAAAGAGCAAGCTTTCCAACTCCCTCTAACCAGAACGCCTAGTTGCTGACAGTGCCCCCCTCGCCGTCCTTCAGGCGTAAAGTGCCGACAGTGCCGACAAGCAGAAGTTGTGCAGTTCAAGGCTTTCATGGGCATCCTCATCGGGATAAGTGTTCGCGATTTATTAATCTAATTTTGCGTCATCGCGATTGTTTAAATAATCCCTATCAAGTTATGATTCTGCCTAGCTTTTAGCTTTGTTGAGGATTTTATAACTTTTACTTTTTCTTTATTTTTAGTTTAAAGTTAGATACACTTGATGAAGAGGCTACTTGCATGGGTTCAAGTGCAGACCATTACTTTTAAGCGATAAATGGATGGGGATCAAGAAAAACACCAATACAGAAAACCCTATTCCGCATTAAAAAATCGTGAACCTTATGGCGATTTCTCAACAGCAACATCCGTATTTATACGGTAATTTGCCCTTATTGCTGCCACTGACGCGCCGCACATAAAGCGCACATTGCCCAACGTTCTAACTCTCCCGGCGGCGTCGGGGCGTGACACTGGGGACACAAGGGTAAATGACGCGATCGCCATTGAGCGCGATCGCGCCACTGTTGAAACGCCTGCTGGGGAGTTTGGGCAGAGGAGGGCAACGCGAAGGGCGGTTGCAGGTGACTTTCTGGCAAGCGAGAGGGGTGATTTTGCCATAAGCTTTGCGGATCGTTGGCTTCTAACCCCTCCAAGCCCAGGCGAGGCGATCGCCAATAGGCCGTAGAAAAGCGAATATCCTTTAAGGGAATTGACAGATGAGGATTCAACTGTTCTAAGATCCGATAGCGTTTAAACTTCAACTCCTGTACCCACACAGAACTCGACGTTGCGACTTGCAAAACCTCGCGGGTGACAGCAACAGGTCGCGTCTGGGCAGCGATCGCCGGTTCAACCACCTTTTCCCAGAGGTGACATAAATAGCGAAACTGCTGGTACGCCTGCCAGGTATTGCGAGCTTGTAGCTGGTGCAAAACGCGATCGATAGAATCAAACGACATAATAAACCTATCCAGTACGCGGCTAAATCGCTAGTGAATTTCAGGGGTAAACTAAATCAATCCCCTGCTCAGGAGTGTCACCCCTGAACTGATTTACCGAACTCGCGCCTCTGCGCGATCGCTCTAAGGAGTCCTCTGATGAGTCAACGTTCCCTCGCAGCTTTACCCGGCCAAACCTCACAAACCCCTCCCTTGCATTCTGCCCTACAATCGGCATTAGGGAGCCTAGACGTTCAGCTTGAAGACGAACTGATCCGCTATCGCCGAGCCAAGTCCAGCGATCCGTTACCGCCTCCTCGCGGACTCGAACGCCATCAACCGCGCAAACCCCTGGATCTTATTACCCTCAGCGCCCCCCCAATACCCGAACCCGAACTCGCAGTTCCAGAAACAGCACCTCCAGAACCGGAAGCGCCCGCACCCGTCGAAGCCAGCAGCAGCCTCGTCCTATCTTCCCCAGAGGAGACTCCAGAAATCCAGCTTACCGAAACCCCCTCGCCCGAACCCGAAGATTACTTAGAGTCTTCAGAGGAACTGCTCAAAAACCTCAACGACGAACCCGACGCCGAACTCCCGCAGCGGAGTCCCTGGGTTGAAAACTTATTAACCCCCCTCAGCCTGGGTGCAATGCTCCTGCTGCTGTTAGTCAGCGCTACCCTAGGCTATGCGTTGAAAAACCCCTCGTTGTTCAATCATCTGCTCGCGCGACGTTCCCCCGACTCCACCGATAACCCGCTCTTGGCAACTCCCGCAACCGAGGCTTCTGCGAGTCCAACCGCCTTACCCCAAGCGCCGAACCTGGCGAACCAAGAATTTAAAGATGTGAACCTCGATACTCTGAGTTCTCTGCAACGAACGCCGAGTTCTCCAAGTCCGAGTCCTTCCCCGGTAGCCGCCTCTCCAAGTCCACCACCTGCAACGGTAGTGCCTCGCGGCATGGATAGCAACCCCCCCGCGACTACGCAACCCCCCCTCTCATCGTTGCTGCTACCGCCAACGCCTAGCCCTCAGACTCCGGTGGCGTCTTCTCCCGGTGCGATCGCGCCCTCTGAACCCGTAGCTGTCGCCCCGGTTGAGAACGAAGGCTTAGTGTATGCGATCGCCAATTACGACGGCGAAGGCTCTCTCGAACAAATCCGAGAAGTCGTCCCCGATGCGTATCTGCGCGACTTTAACCAAGGGACTCAAATTCAACTGGGAGCCTTTAGCGACACCGCCAGCGCCGAAGCCTTCATTGAGGAACTCCAAACCCAAGGGATCTCGGCCCAAATCTATCGCCCCTAGGGGAGGATGGGGGGATGGGGGGATGGGGGGATGGGAACTTTTGACTCCGGTTTCCTCGCCGTGCATACATCAGTTTTCTAGGAGGGTGAGGGGGGTTGAGGGTGGTTAGATCGTACAGATAAATCAGCGCCCCAATTCCCAAGCCGACACCCGGAAACAGGAAATCGGCAACGACGGGGAGAAGAAACTTAATCGTCAGAATAGCTTGCTGCTTGGACATTTGACTGGCCTCAACGGGTGATGAGGCCAAGGTATTTTTGGGGTAGTGCGGCAAAGCAATGCGCCATCGACATTTCCCCAAAGGCTAATTAGGATGGGGGATAGAGAAAGTTTGGGGTAGTTAAAATCTTGGGGATGCCCCAAACTTTCGAGTCAGATTTTTACTCAAATGCGATGGCTAGACGTTCTCTCGGTTCTGATGTGCAAGCGCGGGTAAAGCGGTTTTTTGAGGGGTTGCTTGCTTATATTGATAATGAATATGAAGAGGGCGACTCGATTAAGATCGAGTTTAACTGGCAAGGCGATACGCAGGTAGTGGTGAAAGCCAAGCGGCGCTATCTAGAAGAACTCACTCTGAAAGATTGTTATGAGGGAAAATTGACTTCCACCCAAGTGCGGGAAGCCTTGAAGCGGTTAGAAGACTATCTAGGGATTCTGGAGGATCATCGCACGACTCCCCAAGGGTCGGATGAGTGGCATTTTACGCTGCGGCTGTGGCATCGGGATAAGGCGGAAAACCTGAAAAGGTTTGATTTGGAGTGGGAACAGCGCCGCCCTGATAAATCGAAGCAAGCGGCCGCAAAGACGCGCCCGGTTTTGCCTGAAAAATCGCCGCAGCCTGCGCCCTACAGTAACTTGGGGTGCAAGGGAATTGTTAACCCCGATGAGTTTATTGGGCGGGAGGAGGAACTGGGGCAACTTTATCAGTTGTTGCAGAATAATAGCCGGATTGCCATTTCTGCCATTGCGGGGATGGGGGGAGTGGGAAAGACGGAACTGGCGATTCAATATGGGCGACGCTACCTGGGGGAATATCCGGGGGGCGTGTATTGGTTCTTTCTCCGGGGGGTGAACCTGGCGGCGCAGTTGATTGAGTTTACGATTGCCCGTTATCCCAATTTTGCCTTACCGGAACAGTTGCAAGATCCGGTGTGGCAGGTGGAGTATTGCTTGCAGCATTGGGATGCTGGCAAGGCTTTATTGATTTTGGATGATGTGGCGGACTATGGCGAGGTGAAGCCCTATCTGGAGATTTTACCCGCCCGGTTTCAGGTGGTCATTACCACGCGCCGCCAGGGATTGGGGGGACGGAAGGTGCAGCAGTTGCCCTTGGGGGTGTTGCCGCGTCGGGATGCGTTGCGGTTGTTGGCGTTGTTGGTGGGGCGAGAACGGCTGCTGGCGGAACCTTGGCAAGCCAGAAGGCTGTGTCAGTGGTTGGGTTATTTGCCTTTGGGGTTGGAGTTGGTGGGGCGATATCTGGCCCGCAAGCCGGATTTAGCTTTAGCGGAGATGCTGCGACGCTTGGAGGAAAAGCGCATAGAACACTTGGCGCTGAGAAAGCCAGATGCGGATATGACAAACCCGGTGAGTATCCAAGCGGCGTTTGAGTTGAGTTGGGACGAACTCGATGAGACAGCGCGAGGGGTGATGTTAAGGTTAGGCGTTTTTGCCCTTGCGCCGATTCCTTGGGAGTTGGTGGAAAAATGTCTGTCAGAGATGGATGCGGAGGAGTTGGAAGAAACGCGGGACGATTTAGTACAACAGCATTTAGTCTTATTTCAGGACAAAGGTTTTTACAAACTACACCCCCTGATTCGAGAGTTCTGTCAGATGAAGCTGGCGGAAACCGAGGAACAACAAGAATTTAAATCTGCTTTTGCCTATGTCATGTTAGAGATTGCCAAGCAGATTCCTCAACAACCTACTCGCGATTTAATCCTAAAACTGACACCTGGCATTCCTCACTTAGCAGAAGTTGCCAACCGCCTGACAGACTGCCTTAGCGATGAAGATTTTGATTGGCCTGCAAATGGTCTATCTCGTTTCTACGAAGGTCAAGGACTCTACACTTTAGCAGAACCTTGGTATCAGCAATGCGTAGCAGTGGCTAAACAGCGCTTGGATGCCGATCATCCCGATATTGCAACCAGCCTCAACAACTTAGCGGGGTTGTACCGCGCCCAAGGGAGATATAGCGAAGCCGAACCCTTGTATTTGCAAGCCCTCGATATCTGGCAGCGATCGCTTCCCCAAGACCATCCCGATATTGCAACCAGCCTCAACA
>JAAHGE010000222.1 GCA_010672635.1 Desertifilum sp. SIO1I2
AGCAGAATTTCGCGGGGAGACTGTTTGCCAAATCGCATTACTGGAAATCGGGGACGATCTAAAATGACGGAGTATTGCACGAGGGTAGAGTTTTGTCCTCTGGCGATCGCGCTGAGTTCTGCGAGAGTCGGTTCCGGAGCGTTAATGGGCGTTTGCGGATCGACAGCAAGGTTCATTGTTAGCAAATCCACAAAAGCTCTAGCGCGTCCAGTTTCCGAACTCACTAGGGCATCTTCGGGGCGATTTTCGCGGATGAAAATTTGCTGTTGCAGGCGGTAGAGATCGCTAAGGGTTTCCCGCAGGCTGAGTTGCAAATCGTCGCGGCTAAGGGCAAACAGGTTGATAAAGCGATCGAGGTCTTGACGGCGAATTTCGTGGACTTCAATGGCTTTTTGTAATGTAACAGAAGCCTGGTCAAGCTGTCCTGCCTGAAATTGGGCTTTGGCGAGACTTTCGAGAGCAGATAGGCGATTGGTTTGGGTCGCTTTGCGATCGCTCTCGGTATAAATGGCTAAACTTTGCTGGAATAGCTCAATGGCTCGATTGTAATCGCGAATATGGGCATAGGTTTGACCGAGATATTCCAACGCCTGAGCCTCCCACAATCCAATGGTATCTGGATTGAGGCGTTGGCGTGCCACGCTGAGAAGTTCTTCTAGCCTAGAGATAACGTTGGGGATATTTTCTGCTGTCGCTTGATACTGAGCAAGCTGTTGAAGCGAGGACAGTTCTTGGTAAACATCTCCAGAGGCGCGAGCCAGTTGTAAGGCTTGTTCTTGAGCCTGAATAGCCGCTTGGGAATCTTGTCCAACCACGGCCCAACTACTTTGATACGATAGCGCCATCTTTTCGAGTTCGGGGTTTCCGGAGGCTCTGGCAACGGCTAGCTGTTGGTTTAAAACCGCTTGCATCTTTTCGCGTTCGCCCAGGGTTCCATAGGCGCTGGCAAGATAGCCGAGGGTTGCTACCTCTTCTGCTACGTCATTGAACGATCGAACTAGGGCGAGATATTCTTCATAGAGGGGAATGGCTTTTTGATATTGGATGCTCGACATATGGGCGAGGGCCAGGTACTTTAAAGCTTCGCGTTGATACTGGCGATCGCCTCTGGCTTTAGCAATTTCTAAATGAGATTCTAGAAACTGAATGCCTAAGTAATCGCCCAACTTGCTATGCACCGATGACATTTGGTACAGCAGAGAACCGGCCATTGGGTAAGCTTGGGTTTGGAGCGATCGCGTTAACGCCTCCTCCAGCAGTTCTAAGGCTTTTTGATAGTTGCCAAAATACTGATGGGCGATGCCAGCACCCTGAAAGACTTGAATTTCCCTAGCACTATCTCCCCAGTCTCCCCTGCGCGCCTCTGCTAAATCCGCGTCAAAGGAGTCAATTAAGCGCTGATAAACTTGGCGAAGTTGAGAATCATCTTGAGACCAAGCCACCTGGGGAGTATTAAAACTCACCAACGATAAGACAATCCAAAGGACTTGCAGGAGTTTTTGACGCATATTCTCACTCATTCAAAACTTGTACTTCTTCTCCGGTTTGCCAATTCCAGAGTTTAATAATGTTGCCCCATCCTCCCGTTGCTAGCGTGGAACCCTCAGCACTCAGCACCACCGATTCCACCACGCTTGGCTGTCGGGGCAAGGTGCGAATTTTGGTGCCCGTTCGCCAGTTCCAAATACTGATGGTATTATCTAAACTGCCAGTAATCAGCCATTCCCCGTTAGGACTTAAGGCAAGGGAACGAATCGCAGCTTGATGAGCTGTAAACGTTCGCTGCAACTCCCCGGTTCTGATATTCCAAACATGTAAAGTGCGATCGCCTGCACCTCCGATTAGATAGGTATTATCGGGGCTGAAGACCAGTGCGTTAATGCCCAAGGTTTGATGCTGAAAACGATGAATCAGTTGACCTGTGGAGACTTGCCAAATTCTAATTTCATCCCAACTGCCACTGGCTAAATATTCGCCGTTGGGACTAATGGCTAAGGAAGCAATGAAGGTACTATGACCGCTAAAGACTTGTTGGGGTGAAGCGGACAAGGCGCGTAGCGACCAAATGCGAATTTGGCGATCGCCTCCACCGCTGGCAAGATAATCTCCTGTGGGACTAATGGCTAAGGCTTCTACCCAGTCGGAATGACCCGATAGCGTTTGTTTCAGTTCGCCCGTTTGTAGATTCCACAGATGCAGGGTGCGATCGTGACCCGTACTCAGCAGCGTTTGATTATCGGGCGCGATCGCTAATGCTAAAATCGGCAAGGTGTGACCGTCTAAGGTTCGTAACGCCTGACCTGTGGTGAGGTCCCAAACCGTAATCGTCGTTTCGCTAGTGGTTCCGGCTAAAAAACGACCATTCGGGCTAATGGCGACCTGCGTATGGCCTGATAGCGTGCGGGCGATTGCAGTTGATGAAGTTGGAGACTCTACCCGCCGAACCTCAGCACTGCATACATTTCCCCCGAAGGCGATACAGCAAACACAAACAACTGAATACAGCGCAAATTGGACTTTCACGCAAGCAACCCGTTGAACAAGAGTTAACATCCACCATAAATGGCGATCGCGCGATTGTCAGGCTTTTTTTGCTGTCTTAACCAAACCCACATCTGATCGCCATAGGAAAAATGCCACCATTCGTGAGGATGACGTTCAAACCCAGCCTGAAGCATGACTTGAGCCAGTAATTGACGATGAGCGTGATACTGTTGCTCTACAGGGTCAGAACTCCGCACAAAATGATCTGGAAACGATCGCGGCGAGACTTCATCAATGGGAGAACCCATATCGACCTCTCGATCTTCTGCATTCACTAAGGTCACGTCTACCGCCGCGCCGGTACTATGCGGTGGTGGGGTTTTGGGATTGGCAGAGGGAACCGCCCAAAATTGATAAACTTCCTCTAAAATCGCTTGGCGCTGACTGGGTGCGATCGCTGTTTCTGTAAGGCCTTTTGTCTCCAGCAATTGCTTAAACGTATACTCCACCATAAATTGCTGAACGGCGATCGGTCGATAGGCATCAAAAATTTGGATTCGCCAACCCGGATAAAGCTGGTGTAATAATTGTTGCGCTTGTACCAACCGGCTTAACACGCCTTGGCGGACATAAAACGGCGATTTATTGCCATAGGGTGCGCCTAAGTATTCGTAGGGATGCGGTTTTGTGAAGGCAAAGTCTTTTGGGGAAAATGCAACTAAGGGTTCGCCACAGTCTGCAATCGGGATTTGGAGATAGGGTTTTTCTGGCATCTATATTTCTTTAGTTAGATTTTTTTATTTATATTTTTATGCTTTTAGCGCACTTAAAAAGCGGGTCGAAGTTGAACCCGCTTTTTGTTAATTTTCTTGTAGAGTGAAGCGTTCGTTGGGTCGATGAGAGTTCGCCAAAAGATTCGCCTGACACTGGTCAAGAATTGCTTACACATTTAGTCATGCTCCTAAGCATTTGTACTCAAGTGATTAAGCAGTTTCTTGCCAATCAAAGATGCGATCGAGTTGTTCTAAGGTCACTAACCCATACTGCCACAAGACCATCGGTAAAGGGCCTGGGTCTTGTTCGCAATGTCTGACGGCGATCGCGATCGACGAAGCTGAGATCGCTAAATCCTCTTGTAAAAATCGAATCAGGCGGGAGTTACTGTTGGGTATCATCATGGCTGTCTCCTGGCTCATTTAAAACCATTTTCTAAATTAATTGTGATGAACTGAATCTGAGATGGGTCAGTCTGTAAGCTGGCCCCAATGTAATCAAAAGATAAGTCAAACGACTAACGATCCCAGTGATCTGTTGGAGGTCAAAGATGCGATCGCGATCGCAGTTGAGTTCTACTCCAAAAATTGGATTATCCTCTACTACAACAGACCCTACCCCGATTCGGCATCTACCGACAGATTTATGCCGATCGCTCTACCCGAAGAAAAAGCGCAACGGGGTTCCGTTTGCCCTACTATTTCGTCAAAAACATCGCCAAAACAATCGGTCTACTAGTCCGATGGTTGTTCGGAAATCCCTACCTCACACCGAAATCGCTTTCCGAACAGTGGAGTCTTCAGACAAGACGCTCTCTTCAAATCTCGATTCTTGAGTTCAGGGTGCCGCTAGTTACAGTGTTTGCGCTTGCTGCCTCATGATGGTTGGGAGCAGTAACGCATCTTTGGCTAGAGTACCCAAATAACCCTTTAGATTCTACATAGATTGCATGAAGATTGCATGTAGAGTTATAAATTTTTCGGATCGCCATTCTTACTCAAATCGGTTGTTAGACCTAGAAGATTAGCAAATCCTCACTATTCTAAAATAATTTTAATCATTTTTTTACATTTTGGAGACCATCTGCTTCAGTATTCAGGAAACGAATAGAAATGCGATCGCCCACCTGCAACCCCAACTCCGCAGCCCGTCCGGCTCGCAACTCCAGCACCCGATCCACAGGCACCGAGGGGCCGTAAACCGCACAGGGTTCAGACGTACAGGGCGGTACGCTATCAGCAATTTCCACAACTGTCTCTTCGCGGATAAACACCATATCCAGAGAAACCGGAACATTCTTCATCCAAAAGCCCACCACCCTCGGCGGATGAAACGGAAACAACATCCCCCGGTTATCCGGTAAAGCTGGACGATACATTAGCCCTAGTGACTGTTCTTCCGGCGTCAGCGGCACCTCCAACTCAAACAACTCCCCTTTAATCGTGGCTTCTGCCAGAATGGGGAGATTTTGGGCGCGAGACTCCTGCACTGTAGGTAACTGGGCGACGATCGCATCCGGTGACGTACTCGTCGCGCTAGGAATAGAGCATCCTAACAGACACGCACTCATGGTCGCCAATAAAAAAGTTGCTGAATATCTCATCCTACTAGCTCCTGCTTCAGAGCGCGATGTTGCCCTTTGACTCTCCTGTCGGGCTAGGGTTCCCGCAACACATAACCTACACCGCGCACTGTTTGAATTAAGCGCTTTTCCCCCTCATGCTCAATCTTGAGGCGTAAATAGCGAATATAGACCTCAATCACGTTCGATTCGCCCATAAAGTCATATCCCCAGACATTCTCCAAAATCTGCTCGCGAGTTAGCACCTCGCGGGGATACTCCATCAAATACTTCAGCAGTTCAAACTCCTTCATTGTGAGTTCAATTGCCCGCCCATTGCGAATTGCCTTGCGGGTTGAGAGATCCAACACCAAATCGCCAAAGCGCAACTGCTCGTTCCCACCGGGTTCTGGCTGAAGATACAAATGCACCAGGCGGAGAAACTCCTCGGCGCGATAGGGCTTGAGAAAATAATCATCCGCACCCGCTTCCAAACAAGCAACCCGATCTTCCACTGTATCGCGAGCCATTAGCATCAAAATCGGCGCAACATTCCCCATTGCCCGAATCTCAGCAGACAGTTGCAAGCCCGATTCTCCGGCCAGCATCCGGTCGATGGCAATCAAAGCCGGTCGCAACTCCCGAACCTTTTCTAGCCCGCTTTTAGCATCGCTAATAGCAATTGGATCGTACCCCGATTCTTTGAGATCGAGGCTCATTTGTTGGGCTAAAACCGGGTCAGTTTCGACCAGTAAAATACAAGGATTAGTTTCAGGTATTTCGGTCATGCCATCCTCAAATTGCGGATGCTAGTCATTTTAGCCTGGTTAACTGACAAATCTTGTTTGGAGGTTGGGTTGAACGCCGCGAAACCCAACATTCCTAACCGCAAGTGTTGGGTTTCGCTAACGCTCATCCAACCGACGAAGGGATAGGGGTTTTGAGGGTGTTGTCAGTCCATCAGCGTTTTAGCTTTTGCTAGGGCGCGATTGTGGAATTCAAGGTAGCTCGACCGAAGTGGGTTTGGCTATATGAGGTAAACCCCACCCCAATTTTTCGCGCAGGACTCGGAAAAATTCGGGCGATTGCAAGCGAATAAAGCGGGCGCTGTAGGGTGCTTTTTCAACGCGAACGCGGTCTTCCGGCAGAATATAACATCCAGCGTTCCCATCCACGACCATGACCAGGCGGTTGGGTTGAACGGGAAAAATTGTCACCGGAGCGTTTTCGCTAAAGACTAAGGCTCTAGAAGCCAGGGAATGGGGGCAAATGGGGACGAGTTGAAGTACCGGAACTTCGGGAGTAATGACCGGGCCGCCTGCACTCAGGGAGTAGGCGGTCGATCCGGTGGGGGTGGAAATAATCACCCCATCCGCCGCGATATCGACGAGGGCATGTTTGCCAACTTGGACTTCAAAGTGACACATGCTGGTCAGGGGTTCGCGGTGCAAAACCATCTCGTTTAAGCACATGGCTTCCCAGAGCAGGGTTGGCTCGCTGTCGGTGCTGCAAGGTCGAAAGACTTTGACCACCAGCATCAGGCGTTCTTCTATCTCGTAATTGCCTGCGATCGCCTGTTCTACGGCTTGTGAAAGTTGATTGACATAGGTTTCGGTCAAAAAACCCATGTGACCCGTATTGACCGTTAACAGGGGAATTCCTGCCGGAGCCACTTGACGAAAAGCAGACAAAACGGTGCCGTCGCCGCCTAGGACAAAGGCGAGTTTCATCTCTGCATCAAACCCCCTGGGGACTAACCCATCAATGGGAGTGTGGCAAACGGGTCGGTCGGGATGAGAGTATCCCAAAATACCGCCTGTGCCTGTCGCTACACAAACTTCCCACCCGCAAGCGGTCAGTTTTTCTTGTAACGTTGTCGCTACCTGACAGGCAATCGGTTTAATGTCGTTATAAATAATCCCAGCTTTGGGCACGCCGCTACCGAATAAAAGGTTTCTAAAAATAATCGAGGTTCCCTAGGGTACAGCAAACTGTTCCCCTAAGCCAAGTTTGTCAGTTAGACTGCGAACTGGATTTAGAAGGAGTCTTTTTAGAACGTTTCTTCTTGTTCTTATCCCGCTCGTAATCCAACTCCTTGAGTTTTTTCAAAATGCGACTGAAATA
Organism: Desertifilum sp. SIO1I2; assembly: GCA_010672635.1. Lineage (GTDB taxonomy): Bacteria > Cyanobacteriota > Cyanobacteriia > Cyanobacteriales > Desertifilaceae > Desertifilum. Next base: position 6,944 of record JAAHGE010000222.1, read on the forward strand.
GTCTTGCATATATGATTCTAAGGTGGTTGTTTCTTTGGGGTCTAGTCCCAAGAGGGAATAAACTTCGTCCATTGAGGCGGTCAGCGGTTTTCCGGAGGATTGAACTTCTGCGAAGGCAAGACGATCGGCAACATTTTGACCCCATTGGAAAAATCGGGTAATGCGGCGCATCAGGCGTAAAAAGCCGAGGGGCATTCGGGCAATTTTGGCTTCGCGATCGCCTAAGCGCTCGCACAAGCGAATAATTTCATAACCGCCCCAAGCTCTCGAACCGACGGCGGGTAGAATTTGGTTTTCGGCTTCGGGTACGCTGAGGGCACGTACGGCTAGTTTAGCAATGTCTTGCGTATCCATATAAGCCACTGGCGATGCTTCCCCCGTTACCCAAACGGTTTGTCCGTCTAGGATGGGGATGGCGTACTGGCTAATTAGCCCTTGCATGAAGCCGCACAGTCGGAAAACGGTGTAGTTCAGCCCGGATTCTTTTAAAAAGAGTTCTGTACAGTGTTTGATCTCCATTAAGGGAACGTCCGGGTGTTGGTCGGCGTTCAAGATGGAGAAAAATATAAATCGCTGCACTCCCGCACTTTTAGCCGCTTGAATTAGGA
>JAAHGE010000223.1 GCA_010672635.1 Desertifilum sp. SIO1I2
TCTGGAAAGGCGATCGCAATTTTCTGCGGCTTAGTCGCGCGGTTAATCGCCTTTCCAGAATTGCGCTGTACCTTTGGAGGAGACTCGATGATTCCGGATGTGGCGGTGTTTCGGTGGGAAAGAATTCCGGTTACGTCTTCTGGAAGAATTGCCAACCGCTTCGAGACTTATCCAGATTGGTCTATTGAGATTTTATCCCCAGAACAGAGTTCAACGAAAGTATTGGGGAAACTGCTGCACTGTTCTCAACAGGGAACCGAGTTGGGATGGTTAATCGATCCAGAGGATGAAAGTATTTTAACGATCTTCCCAGAGCAACGGGTGCAATTGTTGAGGGGGAATAGTCTGCTCCCTATTCTTAGCGGAATTGTATTGGAACTCACGGTTGCACAGGTTTTTAATTGGTTAACGCTTTGATGTCGCTGCTAGCATTCAGCGTTGAGAGCCTCAATAGCTGCCTCTAAGGCTAGGGAAACGTGAGTCCAGTGGGTTCCTCCCTGGCAGAAAACGATGTAAGGTTCTCTTAACGGGCCATCGGCGGAGAATTCTGAGGTACTGCCATCAATAAAGGTACCGCCAGCCATCACTAAGTCGCTTTCGTAACCGGGCATGGGAGCCGGAACGGGGTCGAGGTACGATCCAATGGGGGAATATCGCTGAATCGCGCGACAAAAAGCAATTAGCTTTTCAGGCGAACCCAGTTGAATGGCTTGAATCACATCCCGACGCGCAGCCAGGGGATGGGGGTTCACAGGGTATCCTAATCGATCGAAGACGTAGGCGGTTAAATGATTGCCTTTCATCGCTTCTCCAACCATTTGCGGAGCCAGGAATAAGCCTTGAAAGAGCAGGCGATTCTGGTCAAACGTAGCCCCCCCCTCGCTACCGATTCCGGGGGCGGTGAGGCGGCAGGTAGCAGCCTCTACGAGGTCTTTTTTTCCTGCGATGTATCCCCCGGCAGTAACGATGGTGCCGCCTGGATTTTTGATTAGCGATCCGGCGATTAAGTCGGCACCGACGGCGGGGGGTTCTTGTTCTTCGATGAATTCGCCGTAGCAGTTATCGACGAAACAGATAGTATTTGGGTTTTGCTGCTTGACAAGCTTAACGATTTTTTCAATGTCGGCAATGGAGAGGGACGAACGCCAAGAATAGCCGCAGGAACGCTGAATGAGAGCTAAACGGGTTTTGGAGGTAATAGCTCCACAGAGGGCTTTCCAATCTACCGATCCGTCGGATGTTAGAGGCAATTCGCGGTAGGAAATGCCAAAATCCTTTAAGGAGCCTTGTTGGTGTCCTCGCAACCCGATGACTTCTTCGAGAGTATCGTAGGGTGCGCCTGCAACCGAGAGCATTTCGTCTCCCGGACGCAGGATGCCAAATAGGGCACAGGCGATCGCGTGCGTGCCAGAGACAAAATGGACGCGTACGGCAGCCGCTTCAGCCCCCATAATGGTTGCGAACGCTCGATCGAGAATTTCTCGTCCGAGGTCATTATGACCGTAACCCGTGACACTGGCAAAGTGATGGACGCCGACGCGATGTTCGCGAAATGCGTCTAAAACTCGTCTAAGATTTTGCTTGACGGCAGTGTCAATTCCAGAAAAAATCGGAAACAATGCCTTTTCTGCTTCTTTGAGCTGTTCAAAGCTGTTCATTGGGTCCCTGGAGCGCCAATTGAACATTATGACGCAGATTAGGCCGCAAAACGCTATAGAGATGACTGCATGACTGTTGCAACCACAACTAAACCTCGCATGGAATGGATCATTATCATTTACATGGCATTGATCCATATCGGAGCGCTTTTCGCCCTTTTGCCGGGTAACTTTAATTGGCAAGCAGTGGGAGTAGCGCTACTCCTGCACTGGGTAACGGGTGGTCTAGGGATTACCCTAGGATGGCATCGTTTGGTGACTCATCGCAGCTTTCAAACCCCGAAGTGGCTAGAATACTTTTTTGTTTTCTGCGGGACGCTCACCTGTGAAGGGGGCGTGATTGATTGGGTTGGTTTGCACCGCATTCATCACTTGCATTCGGATACCGATCCCGATCCGCATGATTCTAATAAAGGGTTTTGGTGGAGTCACATGGGCTGGATGTTCATTGAGACGCCAGCGAAAAAAGACGTTGCCCGTTATACCAAAGATATTGCAGATGACCCTGTTTATCAATTTTTGGATAAATACTTTGTCCCCATTCAAATGGGTTTAGCCTTGGTTCTGTATGCCCTGGGCGGTTGGCCGTTTGTGGTTTGGGGGATTTTTGTGCGCTTAGTTGCCGTTTTTCATTGCACTTGGTTTGTCAACAGTGCAACGCACAAGTTTGGCTACCAAAGTCATGAGAGTGGCGATCGCTCTCGCAACTGCTGGTGGGTGGCGTTAGTCACTTACGGCGAAGGCTGGCACAATAATCACCATGCTTTTCAATACTCTGCCCGTCACGGTTTGCAGTGGTGGGAGTTTGACCAAACTTGGTTAACGATTCGTTTATTACAAGCTTTGGGTTTAGCCACCAAGGTGAAGTTAGCCGAAGTCGAGAAATAATCTCGCTTTTGTCAACCCAACCCTAAAACTAGCCTGAAATTTTCCACCTTTCGATCTCCCCTACTCCGCTAGGGGCATTTTTTTGGCGATTTTCCGGTCGTCTTCCTTTTCCCTGTTCCCTGAAGGTGTGTCAAAATAGAAGGTCTGGAGTTTTTTAGGAGGTCGTCTCGTGTCGCGTAGATGCCAGTTAACCGGAAAGAAGGCAAATAATGCCTATGCTATTTCTCACTCTCACCGTCGTACCAAGAAGCTTCAACAACCTAATTTACAATGGAAGCGCGTTTGGTGGCCCCAAGGCAATCGTTGGGTAAGATTGCGCCTATCGACTAAAGCAATTAAGACCTTAGAAGTTAAAGGTCTGCAAGCAATGGCGAAAGAAGCTGGACTGGATTTGAGCAAATTTTAAACGATGTTGGGTGGGAATGTGCGGATGCGATCGCGCTCTCCCCTCAGCCATCTATCGCCGTGCATCAACCCGCAAGTGCGGGTTTTTGCGTTTTCAGCGCCTTGGGATTTTTCCCCCGGCAGAAAGCAATCGACGGATTGATAAGTTTTTGGGTTCAGGTGGGTAAGATAGATGGGCAAACCTGCTGAATTTGTAAAGTTCTGATAAAGCTCGTGAAATTTCACTGATTTTACGAAGCGCGATCGCCCTCTATTTCCAGATTTCCGTTGATTCACTCAACTTAACTCTGTTTTTTGGGGAATCGCCTTAAAAAGCTGGAATCCGCCGGATACTGAGAACTTCAGGTTGCAAATGAGTTCGCTGTAACGTGTATTTTCCCTGTTGATCCCAAAAAAATGTGTTGTTAAGACAGTGGATAACCGAAATAGCGATATCAGACGTTGTATATCTCTAGGGGAAAATGTGCTTGCTCGCCGATTGCTCCGTTAGCAACGGTTAGAGCATTTGCCCCTTTTTCACCAGTTCGGGATAGTTGCATCACCAGAGCGTTTAACTAGGAAAGCCACCATGTCCAATCGCAAGCGCTTTCAAGCAGTACCTCAACCCTTACGGTCGCTGAACAAAGCTATTAAAGCCATCCTCAACTGGCTCTCGCGCGGCTTACTCAACCTGGGCAAACCTCAGCGCCGCCCCCAAGCCACCGCCGGGTTTATATTACCCACCGTTGCAATGGTCATGCTTGTCGTAGCTTTATTGACGACAGCAATGGTGTTGCGTTCCTTTGACCGATCGAAGAATGCAAGTAACGTGAGGGTCAACGAAGCAACTTTGAATGCTGCATCGCCTGCGTTAGACAGGGCAAGAACTAAGATAGAAGAATTATTTAGCGATCCAACTTTACCTCGCGCTACACCTACAGATGCAGCCTTATTAAGAGTAATTGAGGGGAATGCCAATAAATACACCTTTGGGGATGAAACGCCCTTAAAGGTTGTTTTTGATTTTGGTAATTTCCAGAATCCAAACGCCCCTAATCCGAATCAGCCTGATGGGGTTATTACTCCTATCAGTGACACAACGCCAATAGAAAACCGTGAAGTTTTAACCACTGCTTGGAAGTTTCCGGTTGATACAGATAATAACGGTAAATTTGACACTTTCACTCTTTATGGACTCTATTTACGGAGTCCTAGTCGAGACAATACAGGACAATTTAACCGTCCTAGAAATCCATTGGAAGCTAGAACTCCACCAATGGATGAAGGAGGACTAGGTGCAATTTGTCAAAGCGCAAATGCAACTAGTGCCAACTTAGTAGGCGATTCCGGTTGGTATAAACAAGGAAGTCAACTTAAAAAAGCGCTTTATGTTTACACTACAAACGTCCCTATTACTCAACTTCCTCCAGATATCGAAAATAATGCGGGTCTAAGAGAACGATATGAAGTATTTAGCGGAAATCAAGGATTTTCAGCATTAGAATACCAGCAAGACCGCTCCAGAATTCCATTGGCTAATAATGCGATTGTTTATGAAGATGATCTTGAAATTCTTCCGGGTCAAGGATTGACTCTGAATGGTCGAATTTTTACAAATAGCAACTTATTTTTGGGAAGAACCACAAATAATCCGGTTCAACTATTTCTAGTTAGCAGTAAAGAGTCTTGTTTCTTTCAAGAAGAAGCAAGCAAAATTCTGATTGGGGGAAATGTTGCAAATGCTCAAGTAAATAGTAATAACGACGAAAGACGAGCAGCTAGAATCGATCGTTACCGACCAGGAAGCTCTGGAGGTCTTGGTTTTGTAGAAGATAGCTTTGCTGAAGGGCAGAAAACTACAGCAGCTACGGGAGGAACAGAAGTTGCCTATAACAGTGCGGCTTACAACCATAGAATCAGCCGATTGGTTCAAGCCGTTATAGACCGCAGTACGGCAAGCTTAGTCGGAACTTCTCCAAATATCACAGGGATCAACTACTCTGGACAACCAGATCCTGATGAAATTAGAAATAGAATCAGGGAAAGGCTAAACGATGATAAATCTCTCACTTTAGCTGAAGTGAGACGAGAAGAACTCGAAGTTTACTTTAGAAAGCGGACTCGTCGCGTTCCTTTTGCCGAAGTAAGAACGACTGACAGAACAACAGCACTAGGGACTTATGAGACGAATAATCCTTTATTGGATAATCCACTACGACCTGTAGAAATTTGGGCTTATCCAGTCAACCCGACGGCAAACAATGCTAATTTTGCAAGCTATGCAAATTTACAGTTGCGACTAGCAAGCTGCAACAACACGGCTTGCCCTCCAGCTACCGATCCAGATGATAAAAGAGGAAATGAGTATCGTCTAGGCGATCGCATGTTGGTCGGTAATAACTTGCCCGAAATTGTTTATAACCACCTCAATACTCCGCCGACAGAAACAAGCAACCAGTTAGTTGTTCGTTCCGAAGGTGAGGTGAAATGGCTAAGAAATCCGACAGGAAATACGCTGTCTGAGAAGACTCGCATTCGCACAACCCAAGTGACTCAACTAGCTGATTTTGGGGTGACAGACCGCAACGGCTTTTGGGAAACAAGTGCAGCAGAAGCCCCCACAAACCCTGTCGATAACATTGGAGGCTTACGAGTTGTTACAGGTGCAGGCATCTACTTGCCAGACGACCAAGCAGCAATGGCGGATACAACTAACAATGTCATTTGGCCTGACTTTATGCCAATGGCGAGTCGTCCAACATCTACCAGTATCGATCCTCAAGCAGGTAATTTCTTAGCGATGGAACGGTTGTTTCCTCCTGTGAATCCGGTTCCGAGTGCCCAAAGTTATCAAGATGATAATGCTGATGGCACGATTGATCTCGCTGACGATCCCAATGATGACACTCCATATTTACGGATGCGAGCTTCAGCCGTTTATCACTATAGAAAGCTGAATCCAGCCAATAAAGATGACTATAACGTTTATGAGCCAAGCCAAGATCGCTATCAGTCTCCCTATGCTTGCGTGAGTAGTTATTACGACCCAACAAACGCCACAACTGCAAAAAATAGAACAGGATTGCCCTTGAATGCTGCAACTGGGGGACACTCTAACAATGGGATTACTTATCCTTGGTTATGGGAAAACAACTATAACGGAGCGTTTGGGGCAAGTTGGTATGGTAGAAGCTATCGCGATCATCTAACCTACCAAGCTAATCTCAGATATCCTAACGGTTTACCTGTTAATGAGACACTGAGAAAAGCTTTATTTAGAGTAATTGATGGTACCGAGCAGCCTCGCATTAATGTCTCTGGTGATTTGATTTCCTATGGTAATTTACCTGATGGAAGTCCCAAAAACCCTGCTCTTAACCTAGCTGAAAGAACAGCTATAGACACTGCAATCTGTTCTTTAGATATTTTGCGGTTGAATGATACAGGTTCTGACGCAACGCGAATTCCTCACGGAACTGTATACGAGACAGCATTTTTGGATGGGCGGGAAATTAAGGCCAATGACGATCCTGCTCGTACAAGAGAGTACGATATGACCCTTGAAGAGCGTCAACCGCTAGAGATTCGCTCTACAGTCATTGACTTGCAAAAGCTGCGAGAAACTCTTGTTCCCAACAACTACCCAGCTCCTCAACCCCCTATTGAATTCTTACTGCCAAATAGCGGTATTATCTACGCTACTCGCGAAGATGCAGTACCCGATCGCAGTAGTCCCAGCGCTAACGCTGAAGAGCAAAAACGTCTTAGCACAACAGACTACATCCTTGATTACAGGCGGCGTCCTAACAGCATCATGCTAATTAACGGTCGTCATCTGAATCGAGGAACTGCAACTCCGAACAACAACCAAAATCGTCAGGAAGAAAAAGGCTTAATTCTGGCCACCAATCTACCTGTATATGTCAAAGGGAACTTTAACCTTCACGATCACACTGAGTTTCTCAGCAACCCAGGTACAGATTTAACGAGTCCAGGCAACTTTTATGGACGAACAAACCTTAACTCTAATTTTGCCTGTCGAGTAGGTCAATTTGCTCAATGTACTACAGGGGATAGATGGCGACCTGCAACAGTTCTTGCCGATGCAGTAAACTTGCTGTCGGAGAACTTCAAGGAAGGCTTCCGTCAGGATGGAGACTACGACCTCAGACATAACGCGTTTGACGATCTGCGTCCTGAGACATTAAATCCCATCGGTTATGATTTTGACCCCTATGCAGATGGACTTTCTGCAACACGAGGGATTAATGAGAGAGTCTTGTTATTTAATCTCAATCCCAGTGTTAGCACGACTCTTGACACAGATGTCAAAGAAACTCAGATAGAACGGATTCCCAGAGGAATTAAGCGTCGGGAAGAACGCAGAAAGAACGGTTTCTTCGATAATAGTTTCGTGACTAACCGTCCCTTTACAGACACCAACTACTCGGCAACAGGTTCCTTCACTCCTGTAGGCGAATATAGTGCCTTTAGTTCTTACTTTAATAACTTTGTGGCTCCGGTTCAACGCCGCACAACCTTCCCAGAGTATGTAATGGAAATCTGTCGGAAACTTCCTATTTCGGAATGTACTCCGGATGATTGGGTTGTAGGTTATGAC
>JAAHGE010000224.1 GCA_010672635.1 Desertifilum sp. SIO1I2
TGGGGTAAGTGCGTTTGCACTTACCCCTCCTACTTGTCGGCTACGGTGCATACATAAGTCTTCTAGTATTGTTCTACAAGCTTTTGATCTCCCAAGCGCCCCCCTTACCAAAGGAAGGAACCGGAGTTAGAGTTTCCCACTTTAGCGGGGCTTTAGGGGGATCTCTGTGAAATTGGGGTGCATACACTAGATGTGTATGCAGGGTAGCTCTAGGGCGAGGGGCGTTTGCTCCTCCTCCACTGTTTTTGAGCGCCCCTATTTTGGCATAAAACCTAAGCGTATCGGGCACTTCACAGATTGCACCTCAACCTCGATCCGAAAAAATAGCCGCTTTGGGAACTGGCACTGAGCTTTAAGACTCTTAATAAAACAGAGGGCTATGTTACTATCTGGATGATCGAGAACGGCGAATCTCAGTATTTTGCCTATTCCTTGTGGTGGAGGAGAAAAACAGGAGTGCCAGACAATATGTCATTAGGACATTCAAACGCTTGTATGCCGCGCAGCCAACCTGAACCGATTCGCATTGGCGTCATTGGCGTGGGAAATATGGGACAGCACCATACCCGCGTTTTGAGCTTGCTCAAAGACGTTCAACTTGTCGGTGTTTCCGATATTAACGTTGAACGGGGAATTGATACCGCCAGTAAATATCGCGTCCGCTTCTTTGAAGACTACCGCGATTTACTGCCCCATGTCGATGCCGTTTGTATTGCCGTTCCCACCCGTTTGCATCACGAAGTTGGGATGACTTGCTTGCAAGCTGGCGTCAACGTTTTAATTGAAAAACCGATTGCAGCCAGCATTTCCGAAGCCGAGTCTTTAGTGAATGCAGCCGCTGAGTATAACCGGATTTTACAAGTCGGTCATATTGAACGCTTTAACCCAGCTTTCCAAGAACTGTGCAAAGTTCTTAAAACAGAAGAACTCTTAGCACTCGAAGCCCATCGCATGAGTCCGTATTCCAATCGGGCGAACGATGTGTCTGTCGTGCTGGATTTAATGATTCACGATATTGACCTATTGTTAGAGTTAACGGCTGCACCCGTGGTAAAACTTACCGCCAGTGGCAGTCGCGCCTCGGATTCGGGCTATTTAGATTATGTAACGGCAACGATTGGTTTTGCCAATGGAATTGTTGCAACTTTAACCTCAAGTAAGGTCACGCATCGGAAAATTCGCCGAATTGCAGCCCATTGCAAGAATTCCTTGACAGAAGCAGATTTTCTGAACAATGAAATTCTGATTCACCGCCAAACCACAGCTAACTGTACGACCGATTACGGCCAAGTCCTCTATCGTCAAGATGGCTTGATTGAAAAAGTCTATACCAGTAATATTGAACCCCTTCATGCCGAGTTAGAGCATTTTGTAAGCTGCGTGCGCGGGGGAAATCAACCCTCGGTGGGTGGCGAACAGGCGCTTAAGGCTTTGCGTTTAGCGAGTTTGGTAGAGCAAATGGCGATTGATGGTCAAGTTTGGCACGAGCGCGATCGCCTTGCAAGTATTCTCCAGCCTTCTATTGTGACAGTTTAAGCGGGAATAGCCCTCTTAATCCGTGGATGCTGTTTGAAGGTTGAAGGTCTTGTGTTGAAATTGCTGGTTAATCGCCTCACTCACCAGTTGGTTTCCTTCGGGACTCAAATGAATATGATCGCGATAGAGGATTTCTGGCGAGGAGACATCATTAAATATGGGTAGGAAGTCAATGTATTTGATTCCTTGAGTTTGGGTAAATTCTGTGAGTCTGGCTCTCGCTTTGAGTTCGTAATCGCGCGGGCCAGGTTCCCCTATTTCGCGTAAAAGCGGGGTCATCAGCAGTAGCAATTGACCTCCAGATTGAGCGACAAGGGTCTGAATTTTGCCAATGGCTTCTAGGTTAGCACCCACGCGATCGCCTCCCTCAGCATTAACAGCAGCCATTTCGGCGGGGGGTTGGTAGGGGAGAATGCGAGTTGCCGCTTCCACAAGGGCAAATGGGGGTTTACGATCGGGATAGAAGCGATCGCGCCCTACTGGAACGGAGGTTGGGGCGGTACCAAATAAATCATCGGTATTGATAACTAAAACAACTGTTTGCGCCTCAAAGGTGCCAAATTGTTCTAAATACGCCACTTGGTTGCGGGGACACCAGGAATTCGCCGAGGCGTTTAGCACTTCCACCTGAGTATAGGCACTTTCCGGGAGTTTTGTCTTGAGTTGCTGCCAGAGCATTTCCGAGATCGTTTGGTTTTGATCGGTCCACCATCCCCCATTGACAATTGAATCGCCCAATAACAATACTCGCAGGGTTGAGGAATCGCGCTTTGAGGTAATGGGCGCGCTTCGCATTGAATATTGGTTAATTTCAATCCGGTTTCCCATGCGGCGCGTCTTTTGGTTGGGGGCGAGGAGATAGCCTATTTTTTCATCCGCAATATAAACTAAAGGATTGCCAAAACCATAGCGCGATCGCAAAAATAGCTCTGCAACCCCCAACAATCCTAAAATTACCGCCAGAACTGTCAGTAAAACTTTCAATTCCTCATCCTCTCCCCAAGAGCATTCCTAGGTTAACTCAACTTTTTAGGAGATGGGGAGGTGAGTGCTGAGTAGAAAGTGCTGTTGCTTTAGCTTCCGCGTAGCGGTGTGCTGAGTAGGGATGGGGGGATGGGGAGATGGAGGGAAAGAATAGAAGTTTTCTAATAACTCCACACTCGTTTCCCCACTCAGCATACCGCTACTTGGTGTGCAAGCTACAGCACTTTACACTCAGCACTCTTGAACTCACTCAGCACTCTCCTCCCTACTCCGCACTCATTTGTTGGAGAACCGCTTCTCGGTTTTGGATGGCGAGGGCGTTTTCTGGGGCGAGTTCTAGGGCGGTATCGAATGCAGAGAGGGCAGCTTGGAGTTGGCGCAGTTGAATGAGTAAGACGCCTTTGGCTACCCAGACATTCGGATCGTCGGCTTTGATTTGACTGGCGCGATCGTAAGCAATTAGGGCTTCGTCGTATCGTCGGAGCGCGCCGAGTACCAGACCTCGATTGTACCAGACCCCAAAGGATTCGGGATTGGCTTGCAGGGCGCGATCGCTCGCAGCCAGGGCTTCTGTAAATCTACGCAAATGCCACAGAGCGACGGAACGATTCACCCAAATTTCGCTTAGAGTACGATTATCCGTGGGATTGTTCGTGGCTATGGCGCGATCGTAGGCATTTACCGCTTCTTCATAGCGTTCTAAACTGCTGAGAATCCGACCTCGATTGTACCAAGCTTGGGCATAATTAGGATTGAGTTCTAGGGCGCGATCGCTTGCAGCTAAGGCTTCCAGATAGCGATCGCTATACCAAAGCGTGACGCTACGATTATTCCAAGCTTCGATCGAATTGGGATTTAAGCCAATGGCGCGATCGTGGGAGCTTAAGGCTTCTTCGTATCGACCTAAACCCGATAGAGCATGACCCCGACGATCCCATACTAAGGCAACATCGACCCCGCTCAGGGGGCCTTGTAACACTTTTTCGCAGGCGGCGAGGGCTTCTGCAAATTGATCGAGTTTATTGAGGGTGGCGCATTGGTTGGCGAGGGCTAAGGGATAGTCGGGGTTAATTTTCAGCGCCCAGTTATGGGACTCTAGGGCTTCTGCATATTGACCTAGGCTACCTAACACAGTACCGCGTACCGTCCAGACTTGGGCATTTTGTGGATCGAGGGCTAAGGCGCGATCGAAAGCCGCGATCGCACTTTCAGGTTGTGCTAATCTTTGGAAGACTAGACCTCGGTTAAACCAAGCTATAGCGGGGGTTTGAGTTTCCCAGTGGCGATCGATTTGAATAGCGCGATCGCACGCTGTCATCGCAGCTTCTAAATTATCTAATTGGGTCAGAACTTGGCAGCGATCGCTCCAAGCCGCAGAATAATTAGGAAGGATAGCAATAGCTCGATCGAAAGCCGCGATCGCACTTTCAGGTTGTCCGAGTCGTTTTAATTCCACACCGCGATAATACCAGGCAACTGCCGCACTCTGCTGTCCCCAATTATTATCGGCGGTTAAGGCCGCATCGCACGCCGCGATTGCGGTACTCTGTCTCCCCAACTCAGAAAGGGCGATACAGCGATGAGTTAAAGCCAAAGCATAATCGGGTTTCAGCTTTAAAGCTTGTTCGGCGGAGACTAAGGCTTCAGCATATCGATTTAAGCGGAATAAAGCAGAGGTACGACTCGTCCAGATTACCGGATCTTTGGGGTTAATGGCGATCGCGCGATCGCAAGCCTCAAGCGATTCCGTATATTTATTTTCGCTCTGAAATAAATTACACAAACTCGCCCAATAATCAAAATCATTTAAACCTTCCTGCGCCATCCCCTTTTGAGCCACATTAGCAACCAGCAACAGCACAGAAGCGCAAATACCCAATCTGAATAAAGGTTGTTTATAATACATCGTCATGAGAGTGCAAAGCACTCAGTTAGAGATCGAAATTAAAAACATTGAGATCCTCAACTTCCTTCTTCCCCACTCAGCACACTGCTACGCACGCCTGACAGCGCAACCGCACTTTCAACTCAGCACTAACTTCCCCCCATCCCCCCATCTCCCCATCTCCCCATCTCCCCACCCTCTTTAGTCAAAGCGCGGCGGAAGTTCAGACGGAGGAAGCGAACTCGGTTCAGAGGGTTGGCGGGGAATGGGGGGTGAGGTTGGAGGTGGAGAAGGTTCGCCAGGGGGAGAACCCGGAGAACCTGGAGAACCCGGAGAAGCTTGAGAAGCTTGAGAACCTGGCGGAGGGGGAGGAACCGCCAGAGAAGGTAAGCCACCATTCGCGCCAGGGGGAGGAGGAAGCACAGAAGAACCGGGAGAAATAGGTACGGTACTGGGGGGAGTAGGCGATAGGCTTCTGAGAATTGCGGCTTCAACATCTGGGGGAATAAAGGTTTCAATGGTAATAGACCGACTGACTTCATCTCCCGTAGAATTAGTCAATCTTAGAGTAATTGTTTCTCGCGACGCTTGCTTGCTAATGGGATATGCAACGCTTCCTCTTTGTCCAACATTTCCCGGAGAAGGTAAGAGTTCAACTTTCATATCTTGTCCCCCTTGAACTTGCCAAGCAATGGTTAAAGGGGGCGAAGTTTGTTGCGGATTAATCGGAATAATATATTTAGCTTGTGCGAGTTCGTTATTAACTTGAAAATTAACGATTTGTAAGGGGACGCGTTGCGGATTAATTTTAATTGTATCGGTTTTTAAGGTATGGGCAGGTTCGGTTGAGTCCTTGCGCGAAATTGCACTCAACTCAAAGATATAATCCCCCGCTTGTCGTGCTGATGTGGGGACATTTTGACAGACTAACTCGGCTTCTAATCTACAAAACTCTTGGAGTTCTGAGGGAAGCGTTGAGTTTAAATTAAATTCTTGTAAAGGACTATTGACAGAACCATCGGGGGCGCGTCCAATTAATCTCAGCGCTTGTAGTTGTTCGGGATTCTGAACTCTCCAGTTGAGAAGAATAGGCGGAGAAGTTGGCGAATTTGTAGCTTGATAGGTGGGTTGGGTCGAGCGAAATTCGGCAATTCTGGGTAAATTAACGGGAAGAATCGGAACAGTATTCGTTTGTTGAGTAGCTGTTGCAGTATCGGGATTGCGGCGAGAAAATGCGGCTATTTCAAACGTATATTCGCTGGGTTGGCGCGCATCGGTTCGCACATTTTGGCAGGTTAAAACGCGTTGCTGGGTGCAAAACGGCTTTAACTCATCGGGAATTCCTTGGCTGAAATTGTAGACGAGGGGTTGAACCGCGATCGCACTATCGGTCGCTTGACCTTTAATGGTAATAGAGCGCAGTTGGCGGGGGTTGCTAATTTGCCAATTGAGACGGACAAAATCGTTATCCGCTTCTTGGTAGAGGGGACTGCTAGAGGAAAATTCAATAATTCTCGCAGGCGTAGGGGGACGCAAAAAGAACCACCAAATCAAGAAAGCGATCGCCGCCGTTAACCCCAAACCCGCTAAAATCAGTAACAGCAATTGCCACCAGGGACGCGCCTCCCAAACCAGCATTCCTTGGGGCATATCGTTGGGAAGTGCGAGGCGTTGCACATCCTCCAACTCCACCCCAAAATGAATCATTAACCCGCTTCCCCAAAACGGTCGCCGCCAGCCATTAGTCGGCTGTACCTGTAACATCGAAATTGTGGAAGTTCCCGGTAAAATCAGCAGCCGTTCCGGTTCCAGCGTATAAGTACAAGAACGATCCTCATCTAAAGGAACCGCAGTTAACAGAATTTCTCGCGTCGTATTTCCCGCATTGTGCAAGCGCACCTCATAAAGGCCCGCCATCCGTCGCACCCTCCCCACCAGCGTCCGCAATTCTACATTCAGCAAGTACGCAGGCAGCACTTGCAGATACACCACATCCAGTAACATCAAATCTGGATCGTTCGTCGAGTGGACGCGCAGTGTTGGAAAATAAGTGCGGGCTAGCGCATTCAGCGGCGGATGCAATAACAGCAGGATTTCGCCTTGGGTATCCGGATTGAGTTCTAACCCATCCTGAACCGTCACCAACCCAGGCATTGGTAGCCCTTCAGGATAGCGTATTGTCACCCAACTGGGGTCTAAATCTGTATAAGCCAGCCCAAAACGATCTACCCGATCGGAACGGTTATACACCGTAATCGTCAATTGCAAAACCTGTCCCGGCTGGAGAACCGTCGGTTGCAAAGAACTCGTAACCGGTTCAACCGTAAACGTAGGATCGCTAACCCGCGCGGCTTCTTCAATTGCAGGTAAAATTTGCAAGCGCTGGGCGTGGCGAATGGGCGTATCTTCAGGGTAATGCTGCGGCGCATCGATCGCTAGGACGTAGTTATAGGTTCCCGGTATCGCTTGCGGGGGAATATGAACCGGAAACACCACCTCGCTACTAGAGTTGCTCAAGAGGGCTAACCGTTCGTAGGGAGACGGACACCACTCGCGCAGGAATTGGGAACTTTCCTCAATATAGATATCAATTAAAGCGCTCTGATTCCCCTTATTACTCACTGTAACGCACAGTTCAAACGTAGAACCCGCCATAACCGCAGCATCCCCAGAAGGGTTGAGGATCGCAGTCAGAGGTTTTCCCGGTGCTAGCGCTTGCTGAAGCGTTTCGGGTAAAAGTTGACGACCGCGTTTAGAGGTCAATTTAGCACGGTAGTAAAGCGTTCCAGAAGATTGGATTTCTTGAACAAAATCCTGGGCGACTAACTCATCCATCAGTCGGCGAGCGGTAGATTCATCTTGACCAAAATGAACCGCAATATCTGCCAGACTGCAATCAGACTGACGCATCAACCACTGCACAATGCGCCGTTGCTCATCTGGCAACATTAGCACATCGCTCATGGTTAGACCGCTAGGATTGTTGGTGGCCATAGGTTCGGGTTGGGGAGATGGGGGGATGGGGAGATGGGGGGATGGGAGGAAGAAGTTGAATTCAGCACTCTTTTCCCACTCAGCACACTGCTTCGCAGAAGCTAAAGCAACAGCACTTTACACTCAGCACTAAGGAAC
>JAAHGE010000225.1 GCA_010672635.1 Desertifilum sp. SIO1I2
CGCTGCTACACATCCAGAAGATCGCAACATCACTCTTTTCCCCTACCCTCTTCTCTACTCAGAACTCAGAACTCGGAACTTACTTTGCACTCTTGAACCCACTCAGCACTCATAAACCTACTCGGAACTCGGAACTCGGAACTTTGCACTCCTTTCCCCACTCAGCACTCACTTAAGACTTGTTCGTATCGCATTCCGGCTCGTTCCCAAGTGTACTCCTCCTCGATGTATTGTCGTCCATTCCGGGAAAGACGTTTCCGGAGGGCGGTATCTTCAAACAGACGACTGATGGTGACGACGTAATCTTCAATACGGTTCGCCCGTAATGCACGGACGGGGATATCTGCACCATCGACTTCTAAGCCTTCCAAAGCGCGATCGCTGCCAACGACAGGCGTCCCACAGGCCATTGCTTCTAGGGTTTTATTCTTAATGCCGTAGCCTGCACGTAAAGGAACGACACAGACGGTACTGGCGTGTAAATAGGTGGCGGGAGATTCAACTTTTCCGGTGACGCTGACTCCCGGACAGTCGGCTAGCTCTAAGACTTCTGGTGTGGGTCTAGCCCCCACAATCGTAAAGGTAGCATCCGGATAGCGCTGTTGCACTTGGGGGAGTACCTCTAGGCTAAAGAAGCGGGCTGCATCGATATTATGAGAGGCATCCATTGCCCCTACAAAAGCTAAACTATGCCCGCCCGGATCGCTAGAACGACAGGGAAATAGCTGTAAATCGACTCCATTAGCAATCACTTTTACCTGCGCTTCTGGATTAAACCGCAGAAACTGGCGGCGATCGTCTTCGGTGGTGACAACCAGGGTGGTAAATTTGTCAGAATACCGCTTTTCGTAGCGTTCTAGCATCAAAGACAGATAGAGGCGATCGCGCAAAGCATTGGGAGAAGCCCCCATCTCTAAGTGATTGCGAATCCAACCATAAACAGAACTGTGAATATTCACCACCGTTCGCACCGATGAGTGAAAGGATGGACGGATATAAATCTCATTAACGCTATGCTCGCACGTTATGACCTCAAAGGCTTTCGCTTCGATTTTTCGATCCACCCAAGCTTGAATTTCTGGCGAGTAGCGATACAAGACGTTGGGCGGCGTGGCTTTTACCACCGACTCGGTAAACCGCCCCACCTTCTCCCAAATTCCACTCCATCCCGCTTGCAGTTTAGGCTGTTCGGGTAATGGAAACACAACCAGTTCGCTAACCCACGAACGCAATTCTTCCACCTCTTGGTCGGTGACATCCGCATGGCGCTGAGTCACTAATGTCACTGGATGGCGTTGATGTAAGTATTTCAGCAAGTTAAACGTTCTGATCTCCGTTCCTCCACGGCTGGGTGGATAGGGAAACGTTGAAGATAGCATCAGAATATTCATCTTTTCTTCTGGCAGGAGACTCCTGTTATCGTAGACGAGCGCGGGAGAGGAATGCCAGTCCTTTGTGTAGGTTTACAACTAGGTGACTTGAGTAACGAAGTAATCGGGTGTTTTTGTCAGTTATACCTTGCTTAAGTCGCTTTTTGACACCAAAGAATTGGTACAAGTCGTTAGCCCTGATACTGGGAGGGAGTTTCGATTAAGGAGGTGTGTAACGTCAAAGAACTTAGTGGGCTATTCAGCTTGCTTACCGCTTGGAGTCCAGTGTTTCTCCGCAAGCTCCCGTCATCATCTTTGATTTAATGGGAGAAGCTGACGATTTAGCCGCGATTTATAGCTGTATCCGCAAAGCTTAAGACAGTACCGATTGTATTCAAAGATTAACAAAAGCGGGTTTCTCTTTTCAGCACTTGAAACCTGTCCTTCCACACTTGGCGATACCCTTCGGCTCCATCTTCTCCTACACGATGTTGGCAAAACAAGCGTTTATTTCTGACGTTCGGCCGCCGGAAGGGCGGGACGCGGTTCGTAGGGCATGGGAATATACTGGACGCTAGGTCGTCCGCCTTGGGATTGGGGATAGAGATCCATGAGGTAATAAATCGATTTTGGTAAGCCGACGGTAATCGGTAAACCCAGTGAGGTGGCTTCTTCAGCGGTGACAGGATAGTCGTGGGTGACTTTCCCGGTCGTCAGCATCTCAATAATGTTATCAATGTCTTCGGGTTTGACTTTTTGTTCGGGGAAGTCATCTTCGAGTAGGGTTTTAACAAACCGCTTCACCTGTTGCATGGCTTTGCGGGCTAAATCTGCCATGACTAAGGTTTGGTCGTCGATTTCGCTAATTGGTTTTTCTTCGACCACTTTGAGAATGCTGGCTGCTGCCATGTTACCCAATTGCGGATCGACTGGGCCTAAAACGGCGTTTTCATCCATGACAATTTCATCGGCGGCTAGCGCTAACATGGTGCCGCCACTCATGGCGTAGTGGGGAATAAAGACGGTAACTTTGGCGCGATGGCGAATTAAGGCCCTAGCAATTTGTTCGGTGGCTAATACCAGTCCCCCAGGGGTATGCAGAATCAGGTCAATAGGGACATCCGGGGGCGTCAGGCGAATAGCGCGTAAGACTTGCTCGGAATCTTCGATGCTAATGTAGCGCGATAGGGGAATTCCCAGAAAGCTGATAGATTCTTGGCGGTGAATCAAGAGGATGGTGCGGCTTTTGCGTTGCTGTTCAAACTCTCGGATTGCTTGTACGCGGCGCATTTCTGTCCGGCGTTTTTGTAAGGCAGGTTGAAAGGAGGAAATCAGCAGAATAATCCAAAAGATATCAAAAAAATTAAAGTTCATTGCTAAGGTTTCTCTGGAAGATTGCCTTTCATTGTTTCACCCCCCTTGAATGAGTGCCAATCTCTCTGAAGGCTAAAAACAACATGGATTTACGGAATAGCGGTAAGATGGCGATCGCATTTTTTACCGTTCCCCGACTATGAGCCAATCTGTAACGCTACAAGTCCCTGCAACCACAGCAAACCTCGGTCCCGGTTTTGATTGTATTGGGGCTGCCCTGACGCTGTATAACACTTGCCAGTTCTCGCGCTTAGACGCAGGCGGGGTGGAAATTGCTATTAGTGGGGTTGATGCCGAACGGGTTAGCACGGATAAAAGTAACTTACTTTACCAAGCGTTTGCTAAGTTTTACGAACAGTTGGGTCAGGTTCCGCCCCCGGTTCGCATTCAGATTGAGTTAGGCGTTCCCCTCGCGCGGGGGTTGGGGAGTTCGGCGACGGCGATTGTTGGCGGCTTAGTGGGGGCCAACTGGCTAGCGGGTCAACCGTTAAGCGTAACTGAAGTCATGGAGATGGCGATCGCAATGGAAGGTCATCCTGATAATGTGGTACCGGCTTTATTGGGAGGCTGTCGTCTAGCCGCCAGCAGGGGCAGCGCTTGGGAAATTTGCGAGGTGCCCTGGCATTCTGAGATTATCCCGGTGGTTGCAATTCCTAATTTTGAGCTATCTACGGCGGAAGCAAGGCGCGTTCTTCCCGCACAATATAGCCGCGCCGATGCCATTTTCAATACGGCCCATTTTGGTTTGCTTGTCCGCGCCCTAGAAACCGGAAACCCGCATTGGCTGCAAGCTGCCCTTCAAGACCGCATTCACCAACCCTATCGTCAAACCCTGATTTCGGGGTTTGATGCGGTTCGAGAAGCGGCTTTGCAGGCTGGGGCCTACGAATTGGTAATTAGCGGTGCTGGCCCAACGCTACTGGCCCTGACCTCGCCCCAACAGTCGGCTCGCGTTTGCCAAGCCATGAGCCAAGCTTGGCAGCAGCAAGGCATTTCTACTAGCGCGATCGCGCTAGCGGTAGATGCCGAGGGTACAAAAACCATTGATTGAGCAAGCACTCAACCATTTGTAATACTTATACATATTTTTTAAAAAGCTCAAACCCTTGGTAGATGAGGCATTCGCGATTTTTTTTCGGGAATGCCTCTCAAATTTGCGCGGAACTACTATTTTCAAAACTTAATCTAAGTTCATACAATGAAGAAGTAACCAATGAGTATTTTTTCTTAGTGATGGCTACTGCATCATTTCCCTGGTTAACGACAATTCTGCTGCTGCCCCTGGTGGCTTCCCTAGCTATTCCTTTAATTCCGGGTAAAGATGGCAAAGCAGTCCGTTGGTATGCGCTCGGAATAGGTCTAGCTGACCTCCTCCTAACGGTCTATGCCTTTTGGCAGAACTACGATTTACAAAACTCTACATTTCAACTGAGCGAACGTTACGCTTGGGTTCCGCAAATCGGCTTGAACTGGTCCCTCGCCGTTGACGGTTTATCGATGCCCCTGATTCTATTAACGGGCTTAGTGACCACCTTGGCGATCGCCGCCGGTTGGAACGTTGAGCGCAAACCGCGCCTATTTTACTTTCTGATGCTGGCAATGTACAGCGCCCAAATCGGCGTATTTGCCGCCCAAGACTTACTTTTATTCTTCTTCATGTGGGAACTGGAACTCGTTCCGGTATACCTGCTCATCTCCATTTGGGGCGGACAGAAGCGCTTGTACGCAGCCACTAAATTTATCCTTTACACCGCATTAGGCTCAATCTTTATCCTGGTTGCAGGCTTGGCGATGGCCTTCTATGGCGATACCGTCACCTTCGACATCAGCGAACTCGCTCAAAAACACTATCCTTTCCTCCTAGAACTCCTCGCCTACGCTGGCTTCTTAATTGCCTTCGGCGTCAAACTCCCGATTTTCCCGCTCCACACCTGGCTTCCCGATGCCCATAGCGAAGCCCCCGCCCCCGCTTCCATGATTTTGGCTGGCGTTCTGTTAAAAATGGGCGGTTATGGGTTAATTCGCTTCAACATCGAAACCTTACCCGACGCTCACGTTTACTTCGCGCCCGTTCTCGTTATCCTGGGTGTCGTTAACATCGTCTACGGTGCCTTAACCGCCTTCGCCCAAGGCAACCTCAAGCGCCGCCTCGCCTGTTCTTCTATTTCCCACATGGGATTTGTGTTAATTGGAATTGCCTCGTTTACCGAATTGGGCTTAAACGGTGCAGTGCTGCAAATGATTTCCCACGGCTTAATTGCTGCCGCCTTATTCTTCCTCTCCGGCGTCACCTACGAACGGACTCACACCTTAGTGATGGAAAAAATGGGCGGAATGGCAAAATCCATGCCCAAAATCTTCGCCCTATTCACCGCCGGTTCAATGGCTTCTCTGGCATTACCCGGAATGAGCGGCTTTGTCGGTGAAATCACCGTCTTCCTCGGCGTCACCACCAGTGATGTTTACAGTTCGAGCTTCAAGGTTGTGGTTGTCTTCCTGTCGGCGGTTGGTTTAATCCTCACCCCCATTTACCTGCTCTCCATGCTGCGGGAAGTCTTCTACGGCAAAGAAAGCGAACAAGCGGTTGTCGATGGCTGGATGGATGCGAAACCCCGCGAAATTGCGATCGCAGCTTGCCTCCTGCTCCCCATTATCGGCATCGGGTTGTATCCTAAAATTGCTACCCAAACCTACGATGTCAAAACCGTAGCCGTTGCCAGCCAAACCCGCGAAGCCTTCTCTACAGTGGCTCAAGAACGCGGCGTCCTCAGAGCGTCTGCTATGACTCGGATGTTCTCTGGTGGCTTTGTTGCACCCACCATTCCTGGGGCTGAAGCCAACTCGTTACTCAGCGTTATCGACCCGATTTCTAACCCCAGAACCTAAACCAACACTCTACAACTCAAGTTCCAGGGAAAATTTCAGCCTGCATCCGCAGGCTTTTCGTTTTTTATAGGTGTAGCGAGAAGGGTATTGGGATATTGTTCTAAACGCTCGACATCTAGCAGACGTGAGAGGTTTTAAAAAAATTCCCGGTTCCAAATCCCCCCATCCTCTTCCCACTCAGCATTTAGAGAAAGAAGCGGAGTTTCACTAACTCCAAGTCAAGACTGTTATATTAGTTGCGTATTCTTACGGAGTTGATTCCCCAAGTCAAGAAGATCTTAAATAAACCTTCAATGCGAGGCGAGGATGGGGGGCTTTATCAATCGGCTCATTAATCAATTACTGGCATTGTTACACAAGCGCACGATTGTAATTTTGGCAATTCTCTTTTGTGCAGGCGTGACTGGCGCGTTGTGGAATATGTCGCGCCTCTCTTCAAAGCTGATTATTTCCCAAGCCTATCAGAACTCAATCGTTTATGCGCGAGCGATTGAAGAAGCCAGAACGCTTTACAGTTCGCAGGCGGTTAATCGCGTTGAAGACTTTCACGGCGTACAGGTGACGCATGATTACGTGACTCATCCGGGTGCAATTCCTCTACCTGCGACTTATCTCATTGAATTGGGTCAAAGCTTGAGTAAGAATAATATGGGAATGGGGGTGAGGTTGTATAGCGATTATCCCTTCCCTTGGCGTCAAGCGGATGGGGGGGCGCGGGATGAGTTTGAACGCCAAGCCCTTGTGGAATTGCGCCAGCGACCGGAACAACCTTATTTTAAGGTAGAGGATGTACGCGGACGGCGATCGTTCCGATATGCCCAAGCCGATATCCTGACGCCGAGTTGCGTAAGCTGCCACAACCAGCACCCCGATAGCCCAAAACGGGATTGGAAGGTGGGAGATGTGCGCGGCGTTTTGGAGATTATTGCACCCCTTGATGGTTTTGTGGCTCAAACCCAAAGCGGTTTGCAAGAAACGTTTTTGATGCTAACGCTGCTGTCGGTGTTGGCGCTGACGGGAATTGCTTTGGTGATTAATCGCTTGCGCCAAATCTCTCAGGAGTTGGAGATTCGGGTGATTGAACGGACGGCGCAACTGCAAAGTACCAACCAAGAGCTAGCCCTCGAACAGGCAAAATCGGAACGGCTGTTACTCAATGTTCTGCCGAAACCGATTGCGATGCAACTCAAAGAAGGACAACAGACGATTGCAGATTGGTTTGCGGAGGTGACAATCCTATTTGCGGATATTGTGGGATTTACGGAGTTGTCTAACCAGGTTTCAGCTAAGGAGTTGGTGAATTTGCTGAATGCGATTTTTTCGGCGTTTGACCGATTGAGCGATCGCTATCAGCTCGAAAAAATTAAGACAATTGGCGATAATTATATGGTAGCAAGCGGATTGCCAACGTCTAGACCGGATCATGCCGAGGCGATCGCTGAAATGGCTCTCGCGATGCAACAGGAAATTCTCAGGTTTAATGCCGAGCATCGCTCTCAACTCAGCATCCGCATCGGTATTAACACTGGGCCGGTTGTGGCGGGTGTGATTGGCACTCGTAAGTTTATTTACGATTTATGGGGAGATGCTGTTAATACCGCGAGTCGTATGGAGTCCCACGGCGTTCCGGGGATGATTCAAGCCTCGGAATCAACCTACCAAAAGTTGCAAAATTCTTACGTTTGGCAAGCACGAGGTCGGATTCCTGTTAAGGGGAAAGGCGAGATGAATACTTATTTTCTCTTGGGTCGCAAGAGCGATCCCGATGCTCGACCGCTGAAACCCAGTAGTTCAACTCTCTCTCAAGGTTAATTGGCAATAGACTGGGCTTGCCCGTACTTTAAAAGAATCTTCAAGTCTCAGGGTCTGAG
>JAAHGE010000226.1 GCA_010672635.1 Desertifilum sp. SIO1I2
GGCCGCAGGGCGATGGCGCGGTCGCAGGCCATCTGGGCGGCGGCCAGTTCGCCGTTGTCGCGCAGGATCATGCAGCTGACCCGCCGCGCCGAGGGCGAGTTGGGATTGGCTGCGAGGGCCGCCGAGACAATTTTATCGAACGTCTCCTGTTTTTCACAAGATAGCTCATTCGGGACAATCCCCTCTAAAGATTATCCCCTCAAGATTTCAGCTACCCAGTATTAAATCATACTCAAACGATTTCTTAAAATAGCCGACCGCCTACTCTAAATTGAGCAGGCGGTCAAAAAAGGGAAAATTTAACTTAAAAGATTATTTTAACTTTTGAGTTTTAACGCTTATCTTCCGACCCAGCCTGTGGGAGAGAACCCAACCTAGAACAGAAGGTCGGGTTCTCAGCCTGGACATCAGCGTTTAGGGATACAAACCGCGATCGCTTAAGGCTTGTGCAACTCGACCCACCCCCAAGGTATACGCCGCGACTCGCAGGGAAACTTGACGCATCTTCGCGCTTTCGGTGACGCGGTGAAAGGCATGTACCATCAGTCCTTCCATTTCCTTATTCACCCGTTCCTCATCCCAGAAGACGTAGGATAGACCTTGCACCCATTCTAGATAACTGACGACAACGCCCCCGGCATTGGTGAGAATATCCGGTAAGACCGTAATCCCGCGATCGCTCAAAATCAGATCGGCGGCCAAAGTTACCGGGCCATTCGCTGCTTCCGCCACAATTTGGGCTTGCACCTGGTGGGCGTTTTCTTCAGTAATTTGATCTTCCAATGCAGCCGGAATTAAGACATCGCAAGGTAAGGTCAGCAATTGAGCATTACTTACGGCTTCTGCTTCCGGATAGCCAGCTAACTTGCGACCATTTTGCGCCCAGTACACTTTCAGCGCCGGAATATCTAAACCGTTTTCGGCATAAATCCCGCCGGAGACATCAGAAACCGCTAAAACTTTCGCCCCAGCTTCGTGCAGCAACACCGCCGCCGCGCCGCCCACATTACCAAATCCTTGAATAACGACGCGCACCCCTTCTAGGGTTTTACCCTGCAAGGCTAGGGCTTCCCGAATGGCGATCGCTACCCCGCGTCCCGTTGCCATTTCGCGTCCTTTCGATCCCCCAATGGAAATGGGTTTTCCCGTCACCACCCCAGGAACCGCATGACCGACATTCATCGAGTAGGTATCCATCATCCAAGCCATTTCGCGGGCGGAGGTGCCAATATCTGGCGCGGGAATATCAACAGATGGGCCAATATCTTTGATGAGTTCGCTGGTGTATCGGCGGGTAATGCGTTCTAACTCGTTGGCGCTGTATTGATTTGGGTCAAGGGCAATGCCACCTTTTGCCCCACCGTAGGGAATGCCTAATAAAGCGCATTTCCACGTCATCAACATCGCCAGGGCAGATACTTCTTGCAAAGTCACGGAAGGATGGTAGCGCGTCCCGCCTTTATAAGGTCCTAAAACATCGCAATGTTGCACCCGATGACCTGTAAGAACGTCAATTTCACCATTATCGAGTTTCACTGGAATGGTGACGGTGACAACTTTGCGGGGATGGCTGAGGATGGCAAGCAAACCGCGATCCATTTGCAGTTCTTCTGCTGCTTGGGTGAGATAGCTACAGGTTTGATCGTAAGGACAAATATGGGCAGGAGACTGCGACGATCTAAGAGGCAGGGGTAAGGGCGCAATCATAGAGATTTTCCTTGTTGCTCAACGGTTAGTCTGATTTGAGGCTCTATGCGTAGCCTAGCTTTTGGGCAGGCGGAAAATCCAAATTTAGTAAAATTTGTTACATTTTGCAGGAGGATTTTATGATAAAGAAAATTTTTCCAGAAAACCCTCTATGGGTCAGGGATCGCATTTTTTCGAGTTAATAGGGGTTTTAAGCTGCTGGGGATCAATTTCTGCGGCTAGCTACTTTACAGAGAAAAACCGTAAATTTTCTGAATGTTTGGTTCGTTTTTAGTCCCTTGAGTTCTGTTGGAACTTTGGTAATTTCTCGTACTCTACCCCAAAAAAATTCTGAAACCTTGAGTCAGGCTTGAGTACAGCTTGCGAGTACATCCTTAATAGGTCAACCCTAGTCAGACAAGGCGATCGCTATAGCTGTCGAGTTTGATTGAGCAGCGCTATTTGTACCCTTTTGAAAACAGGACGGATGATGGTAGAGCATACCGGAATCAATGCTTGGGGAGAGAACGACCTCTATCTAAATCAGGTACCTAGCTTCCGGAGAGTGTCAGAATAAGGCTGTTCCCAATGCGATCGCACTCAGATGCCTTTTTTCTTACGCCAATGGCGCGATTGGCTGCCAAATCTCCCGAACCCGGTATGGATACTCGCGGCGGGACGCCTTCTCTCCCAGATTGGTAATGGGTTTACGCTATTTTATGCCCCCATCTTCTTTGTCAATCAGGTCAATTTATCGGCAACGGCGGTGGGAATTGGACTCGGAAGCGGTTCAATTTCCGGGGTATTCGGTCGTTTTTTCGGCGGAACGCTGACCGATTCCCCCCTGTGGGGACGCAAAAAAACGCTACTCCTCTCCGCTTTAGTCTCCGCCTTAGCCGATGTCGCTTTTACCTTCACCCATGATTTCCCCACCTTCATTCTGGGAAATTTACTCATGGGACTGGGTATCGGTTTATATTGGCCGGCCACGGAAGCCGCCGTTGCCGATCTGACCGCTATCCACGAACGTAATGAAGCCTTTGCCATTACCCGTTTAGCCGATAGTTTGGGGCTAGGGGTTGGCGTCATCTTAGGGGGCTGGTTAATTGCGGTGGGGGGAAACTACCGTGCCTTATTTGTCGTGGATGGGATTTCGTTTTTAGTCTTTTTTGGGGTCATTTACTGGGCGATCGCAGAAACGGGGCAATTTCACGACAGCCCCGACGAACCCCTTCGCCAAGGTTGGGGCGTGGCATTTCGCGATCGCCTCCTGATGGTATTCGTTCTTGTGAATATCCTGTTCACCACCTATCTCGCCCAAATCCAAAGCACCATTCCCCTTTATCTCACCAATTTCGTCGCCGGAGGAGGCTTTCCCCCTCAAGCGATTAGCGGCTTATTTACCTGGCACGTTGTCTTTGCGGCCTTATGTCAGTTACCGATGGCAAGGTTTCTCAACCGCTTTAGTCGTCCCCAAGCCTTGACCTTTTCTATCTCCCTGTGGGGTTTGGGGTTCTTGCTCATTTGGCTGACAGGAACCCTCTCGACTGGTGCTTTGTGGGGCGCTATTTTAGCCTTAAGCATTATGGCGATCGCCACGGTTGCCTATATGCCCTCGGCTTCTGCCTTTGTGGTCGATATTGCCCCGGCTTCGTTGCGCGGCGTCTATCTCTCCATTAACTCCCAGTGTTGGGCCATTGGCTATTTTATCGGGCCGCCTTTGGGAGGATGGGCCTTAGACCAGTCGAGAGCGATCGCCGATGGCTTTTGGTTAGTTGCAGCCTTCAGCATCACTCTAGGCATTGTCATCTTACAATACCTGCACCGACTCCTGCGCCAGCACAAAACCCTCATTTCTTAGGAGAAAAACTGATTCAAAAAAAAGACAGGAAGCAAACTTGCGATCGCACCAGTACCGACCTACCGCCCCAATTAACCGATGCGATCGTTCGCCCAAGGAAACCCGGTTTCTGAATAGCGAGTTTGCTGTCTAGAAGACTAATTTCTCTGAAAACTGTAGATCGTTTGAGTTTCTAGGCTACCGACAATAGAAGAGGGTTGCTCGCACAGAGGGAAGGTTTGACGATCGAGTTGTACCTGTAAACCGATCAGCGGATCGAGGCCAGAAGAAACGAGGAATTCTAGGCGTTGAACTTGGGGCCAAGAAGCCAGTTCATCTAGGATAGAAGCGATCGCACGTAGGTAGGGATGTTCCGAATGCTGATACCAGTCCCCAGAAGTCGCCTGGGGTTGGTCTAAGCCGACATGGACGATTGTAGCAGGACGACTAAACAGCGCGATCGCCACAGGTCTGGCTTCCTCTTGCAACACCAAATCCTGCATCCGCACCAGATGGCGCAACTTCTCCAAGCGATTGTAACGCTCCGTCACCCCCAAATTCTCATCTTGCCAGCGAATCGCCACCGTCAGGAGATAGGTTTGCAAGAGGAGATGACCGAGTTTTTCGGCTTTCGTCGCCAAATAAGTGGCATTATAATCGGTTGCCTCAATCAACAGCGGTACCCGATCGACCATTTCCAAGCCGTAACCCTTCAAACCCGCAATTTTGCGCGGATTATTAGTAATCAGACAAATCTTTTTGACGCCTAAATCGTTGAGAATTTGTGCCCCTACCCCATAGTTGCGTAAATCGGCAGGAAACCCTAACTTTTCATTGGCTTCCACCGTATCCAACCCCATATCTTGTAAAGAATAGGCTTTCAGCTTATTAATTAAACCGATACCCCGTCCCTCTTGGCGCAGATAGACCACCACCCCGTGACCCGCGTGTTCGATCATCTTCATCGCCGCCTGGAGTTGCATCCGACAGTCGCAGCGCAAAGAACCCAACGCATCTCCCGTCAAGCATTCCGAATGGACGCGCACCATCACCACCTGGTCTTTAAATTCGGCTGGATCGCCCTTGACAATGGCAATGTGATCCGAGTTATCCAACAGATTTCGGTAGGCGTAAATCTGAAAATGACCGAACTGGGAGGGCAAATTAGCGACCGTCTCCCGACGCACAAACCGTTCGTGTTGCAGGCGGTAGCTAATTAAATCGGCAATACTAATAATCTTCAGATTGTGATGTTGGGCGTATTCCAACAATTGCGGTAAACGCGCCATCGATCCATCGGGGTTTTGAATCTCGCAAATCACCCCACCCGGATACAATCCAGCTAAACAGGCGAGGTCTACGGCCGCTTCCGTATGGCCCGCCCGCTTGAGAACGCCCCCTTCGCGCGATCGCAAAGGGAAAATATGCCCAGGACGCCGTAAATCCGTCGGTCGCGTCGCCGGGTTAATTGCCACCTGAATCGTTTTTGCCCGATCCTCAGCCGAAATCCCCGTACTGACACCCAGTTGCGGCGAAGCGTCAATACTCACCGTAAACGCCGTTTGGTTGCTATCGGTGTTATTGCTGACCATCAACGGTAAGTCTAATTCATCGAGGCGATCGCCCGTTAAGGCCAAACAAATTAAACCCCGCGCTTCCACCGCCATAAAGTTAATCGTATCAGGCGTTGCAAACTGGGCGGCGCAGATTAGATCCCCCTCATTTTCGCGGTTCTCGTCATCGACCACCACAATCACCCGTCCGGCCTTTAAATCAGCCAGGGCTTCATCAATTGAATTAAACAATCCATCCGTCGTCATATCGTGTATCTTGTGTGAGTCGTACCCAGTGGGAAAGCCGTTAAAGGCTGAAATGGATCGGTGCCAATCGCGCAGCAGTTCAGTTAGCACTCCTCATTTTGAATTTTCGATTATGGCATTTCAATTCCCCATTCCCAATTTTGGTACTAAAATGCAGCAAACGTTAACCATATTTCTTCAGAGATTTGTTTTAAAGGTCAAGCAAGATGGGCGACACACAAGGACGAGTTCCAGTTGGGATTATTGGCGCATCAGGTTATGGCGGCGTACAACTCGTCCGACTCCTGATGGATCATCCTCAGATTGAAATTGCCTATCTGGGAGGGGATAGTAGTGCCGGAAAATCTTTTAGCGATCTGTATCCGCATTTGGGTCATCGCGTCAATTTAACCATTGAACCCATTGATTTAGATGCGATCGCCTCTCGCTGTCAGGTGGTGTTTCTCTCTCTCCCCAACGGGTTAGCCTATGATATGGCCCCCAAACTTTTAGAAAAGGGTTGCAAGGTTCTAGATTTATCCGCAGATTACCGCTTTAGTAACTTAGAGACTTATAAGGCTTGGTATGGGGGCGATCGCAACGATCGAGAAGTTGCCGATACTGCTGTTTATGGCTTGCCCGAACTGTACCGCGATCGGATTGCTGCTGCCAACCTCGTCGGCTGTCCGGGTTGCTACCCTACCGCCAGTCTTCTGGCGCTTTCCCCGCTACTCAAGCAGGGATTAATCGTTCCAGAAACCGCCATTGTCGATGCCAAATCCGGCACCTCTGGAGGCGGACGCGCCGCCAAAACCCATTTGCTTCTCGCCGAAGCCGATAACTCTTTAGCCGCCTACGGGGTCGCCCGTCACCGCCATACGCCCGAAATTGAACAGGTCTGTAGCGACCTCGCCGGACATGAGGTGATGGTTCAGTTCACCCCCCACCTGATTCCGATGGTACGGGGAATTCTGGCTACCGTTTACGCAAACTTGCGCGATCCGGGGCTAGTGCGCGAGGATCTGATTACTATCTATACCGCTTTCTATCGCACGTCCCCTTGGGTGAGAATTCTTCCCGGTAGTACCTATCCCCAAACCAAATGGGCCTGTGGAACCAATCTCTGCTATATCGGGATTGAGGTCGATCCGCGTACGGATCGCGTGATTGTGATGTCAGCGATTGATAACCTGGTGAAAGGTCAGGCCGGACAAGCGATTCAATGCTTAAACCTGATGATGGGTTGGGAGGAAACCCTCGGTTTACCTCAACTGAGTTTCTATCCATAAATTGAGAACGATTGGGCAAAAGCACACACTCATCGTGCCTTTTGCCTGAGTCCTTATTCGATAGAAATGGACTGCGGCCCATTCCCGTTGGTGTAATCGTTTGGGAACGGGACGGGGGTTGCAGATTCCACCTGTTGGTCTAACCAACTTTTGACGGGATCTTCGTACAGGTTCAGGCGCAGGACGCCAGAGAAAAATCCCCCGAAAAAGGCAACGGGTTCTTTGGTGAGTTCTCGAAAAATTGGGCTAAGTTCGTCTAAAAACACGCGGTTAATTTCCTTACGCTCTCTGTTTGGGATTTTAACGTTTCTGCACCCCTAGGCGCTGATACTCGATTTTAATGCAAGCATCCATAATGGCGTTGATTCCGGCAGCGCGGGCTGTTTGGGCGGCGGCTTCGTCTTGGATGCCTAACTGCGCCCAAACGGTAGCGGCATGAATTGCGATCGCCTCCTCTACAATCTCCGCTAAAAACTCGCGGCGGCGAAACACATTTACCAAATCCACTTTCTCTGGAATCTGCCGCAACGACGCATAACAGGTTTCCCCCTCAATCTCACCTATTTGGGGATTCACTGGAATCACTCGATAACCTGCTTGGCGCAAAAACTGGGCAATTTGGTAGCTAACTCTGGTGGGTTTATCCGAATGTCCCACCACTGCAATCGTTTGCGTATCCAGCAGAATTTGCCGTAAAGTGCGATCGCTTACAGACATAGCATTCACCTCTCTACAAAAAATCCTCCCCCAATCGGAGAGGATGTCAATTCAACCGGGTTGACTGGCAATCAAGATAGTCGCGTAGGCTGGGTTAGCATTAGCGTAACCCAACAGCAGCCAGAGTTAGGTTTCGTACCTCAACCCAACCTACGCG
>JAAHGE010000227.1 GCA_010672635.1 Desertifilum sp. SIO1I2
TGGCAATCAAGCGGGTGTTGGGAATGTATACCATCACCCGCTTGATTGCCAAACGCATGGCCGCCCAGCGTTCCGGAACTATCGTTAACGTTTCCAGCTTAATGGGCAAAGTTGCAGCCCCCACAATGGCAACCTATTCCGCAACTAAGTTTGCCATTATTGGCTTTACCCAAGCCCTCCGTAGCGAACTGGCAGACTATAATATCCGCGTGATGGCCCTGCTTCCTACCCTCACCGATACCGATATGGCGCGGAACTTGCAACTGTTCCGTTGGGTGGTTCCGATGACGCCCGAACAAGTCGCCAAAGCCCTCGTCGCCGGACTGGATAAGGATAACCCGGAAATTCTGGTCGGCTGGCAAAGCCACCTGGCCGTCTGGTGTAAAAGATTGGCCCCTCGCTTACTCGAAAAAATCCTGAAAATTGCTTCTCCCCTATCTAGCAAGCAAAAACCCTTAACCACTTTTTCGCAAGCAGGGGCAGGTTCCCAATAAACCTAAATGAGGGCTTGGTGTTGCCAAGCCCTCGCTTTTTATCGCTGGGGGCGAATTAAACGACGAGTATTGACCCATCCTTCTTGTCCAAATTCGCCTTTGACTAGCGCCCAGGTGAGGCCTCTATCTTGATGAGTGCGATAAACAATAACGCCTTCATTTCCTCGGATGGGCGCAACGGGTAAGCCTTCTCCTCGGATGGGGCGATGCAACAGTTCAAAGGAAATACCATTGGTAATCTGAGTGCGATAGGGAGGAATTTCTTCTCCCCAACTGTACTCAACTGCGGAGGAACTCCCGTAATTACCAATATCTTCGCTTAAAAGTAACAGACGACTTTCATTAATCCAACCCGCTTGGTCGAGTTGACCTCGAACCATTACCCAAGCGGTGTTTCCGTCCATATGTCGGCGGTAGACGGTGACTAATTCTTCAGGGTTAACTTCGCCGGTGGTTTGGTTGCGCCTTCCCGGACGGCTTTGGAGTCTTTGCACAGAACCGGGTTCAATTTGGCCGCGATAGGGGACAATTTCTTCGCCCCATTGTTGTTCGACGGCGGGGTGAGTTTCAGCATTGATGGGTTCGGTTTGGGAGTTTTGGCGGAAGTCTGAGATTTTTCCGTCGGCGGCGACGGTACAGGTTCCGCTGGCGACGCCGGAGGTGATGCGCCAGTTGACGGTAGTGACACCCGCCGTTGTGTCTTGGGGGGTGACTTCAATCTCTGACAGGGGAATATTTCTAAAGGCGGGAATGCTATTTCCCACATAGTTGCGGCAGCTTTGTAAGGGTTCGCTGGTTTGGGCGAGGGTAGCATGGGTAACGAGGTTCAAGGACGCGATCGCAATCCCAATACTCAAAATAGAATTTACGTTCATAGTTTGTCTAGCGAACTTTAAGAGGCTGAGGACAATACAGTCAATCCCTGATTGTCGAGGAAAATGGTGTTGTTATGACGAAAATTGACTCTATTTTGTTCGCTTTTTTTGCCCAGAGATGAGTGTTGTTATCTCTGCTTCATCCAATTGACACAGCATTGACACATTCGTTACTTAGGATGAGGGGCAATTTATATGATTCTTTTGTTCGTAAGATTAGTCGCAATCTCACTCTACCAGCATTAGTTAACTTTTAAATCTGTTGGCGATCGCTTAACGTAATTTCTTCTAAAGTTGAGCAGATGTCTAGAGGATGATGACTGCTATAAACCTGATTGAAGCTAAAAAAATGACGTATGAATCTAATGTTTTTATTCTTTTCGGCTAGCTACCCGTTTATGACGGTTGGTTTAATTGTTTTTATTGTGTTTGTATTGCTAAGTTATCTGTTTCCCGAACGCTATTAAGCCTTGGCACTGAAACTCAACCTTGAGGGGGTGAGTTTCAATGGAAAGACGGCAATTTATAAGGCGAGTTGGAGTTGAATGTAGTCTTTGGGAGGGTCTACCGATGCAGGGATAATGGGATCGGCCGGTAAAGGTTCTTGCCAATCAGAACTCGGCTGGTACATTTGGCTATCTTTGGCTAGCCATTGTTGAAAAACGGCTTCTCTACCGTCGTCAGGTTTGTCAATTTGGTAGACGCGGATGCGTTTTTTTCCCAGGCTTTCACAGCGCAACAGTTTTAAGCCGTAGCCGATTTTATCGAGAAATCGTCGGACAATGGTGACGGGGGTAGAGTTAGCCGCAATCCCAATCCCAACCGTTGTTTTAATGGTAGAACGATTGGCTAGCGCGATCGCACTCATAGCTTGCAAATCTTCATCGGTATTCTTAAGGTCGCGTTCTTGATTGTCCAATAGAACGCCAATCCCTAGTTTGGTCATTGTGCCAATGGCTGCGCCCAGTTGGGAACGATTAAAATCGGGTAAAAAGATATTTCCGTCGCCTTGTTCGATGAGTTGTTGGGCTAAAGCGCGATCGCGACTGGCGAGATATTGTTGACCGCAGGTGAGAAAATAATGCAGGCGCAGTTGTTCGTACCATCGGGCCTCATCTTTTTGCACCAACTCTGGCGTCACGGGAATCCCATAGCGTTGTTGTAACTCATATTTACGTTGCGATCGCCGTTGTTGAGTGGTTTTAACAATTCGCTTTTTGAGAAGCTGGTACTCGCTGTCGGTTAAATCGGGGCTAGTTGCGATCGCCTCGCACTCGACCTGATAATTTTGAGAAATAGCAGTTGCGATCGCTTCCGTCAAGTTAGAACCCTCCGCCTCATCCACAGGCTTTGGCGTTGGGGACTTGCGCTTCTCGGTTTCTGGGGGAATTTCAATAATTGAGTGTCCCTCCACCCGCAGCCCTTCCAACACCGCCTCGCGATAGCGTAGCATCGTCGCATTCAGGCGAACTGCCATTTTTGCCCAACAGAATAAGGATTCAGCTTGGAAACCCACCTCCAAATCGTCGAACGCTGCAAAATCGCTTTGTTGTAACGCCCGAATATTCAACTGGGTTAACCGCTTCGCCGAAGTTAATAACCCCGGAATCGAGGTAGAACCATTCCCCACCTGATTGAACCCGTAAGGCGCAACCCAAAGAAACCGGGGAAGAGGAGCGCGAATTCGGCTTAAGGCTTGTCTGACGCTATTTTCGGCTTGTACCCCTTGGGCGATTCCCCAAACTGAGGTGAAATGGTTTTGCAGTTCAATACTCACCCCCGTTTCAATCGCCGGACTGGCTAACACAATATCGTAATTCGCCAAAACCGTATCGAGGTGATTCACTCCCCCATAGGCGGGATGCGTTGGATCGGCTAAGGATTCAGAATCAATTCTGAGGATGCGATGTTGGGGAAACTCCTGTCTTAAATACGCCTCTAGCGAACAGGTTCCCCACTGACTTCCGCGTCGTTGCGCCGACAGACAGACAAAGGGTTTTCCCCCCTCTTTAATATGTTGGGTTAAATCTCCGACTAAGCGTTCTGGCGTGGTGTCGGGATAGTGGAAGATTTCCCAAGCCTCTTGCGTTCCCGGTTTCCAGTCGTTTTCAATAAGATAGGGTTGAATTTCTACCCCTGCTAAAGCCAGCAGGTATTCTAAAGAAGTATCGCTGAGGTCTGCATCAGCAACAAAAACCTGACCTTCTCCCCCCAATACATTCTGCATTAGGGTTTTCAGGGATTTGAGGATAGCAACGCGGTTGGCGTTGCAGGTTCGCGAGTTGAGGCCATGCCATAATACTTGTTCGACTTCATCAATAATCACCACGCCATCCGTCCAATCTGCGGCGTTAAACCGCGCCTGGGAATGGGGGTGAAGCGAGTCGAGGCATAAGCCATACCCCATGACGTTCCCTTCAGGGTGGCGGACTTCGGTAATATAGTCGAGTCCGAAACGCTGACACAACTCTTCAACTAAGCGAACCCGATGACCAATAACTAAGACCCATTGTTGCCGCGCGATCGCACTTTTGACAACGGTTTCTAAAAACTTAGATTTCCCGGTTCCCTTCGCCGACTTAATCCCCACCAGCTTTGCACTTGCAGGAATTGAGAGTTCGCCTAAATAACGGTCATTTACCTGTAAATCGGCTGAATAGGTGAGGCGAGAAAGCGATTGTGCTTTCCACAATTCTAGAGAAACCGCCTGCTGATAAATCTCCTCAAACGTTTCCGGGGAGTAATTGGCGATTAAATCATCCACCCCTTTCCCCAATTCGGGGTTCCAAGTCACCACCTTCACAGAACATCCCACCTGAGTTAACAGATATCCTGTTTGGCGAATGGCGTGGTGAACGGCTTTAACGGTTTTCGGTTTCGTATCTTGGTCAAAAATTAGGGTGACTTCCCGTTTTAGCGTCGCTAGTTTCCCCAATTGCGGGATGAGATGGGGTTTTCCAATGCGGTTTCCCTGTTCGTCGCGAGGAACCCGATACGCGCCAAAGATTCCCGGTAAGGCGACGGCGGCGTATCCGGCGGTGAGTAGGGTTCCTGCCTTTTTCGCGCCTTCGGTAATGCACAACGGGATTTTAGGATTTGCCTGTACCCACTGCCAAAAGCCGCCATCGGGTTGCGTTTCGTCCCTATCGTTGGGAGAAATCGGAACTTGGTAACGCTGGCTAATTTTTTGCCAAATATGCAGGGGAACCCGTAAAGCAAATACCCCAATTGGCGCTTTGGGGGGATGTTCGTATTTAATCAGTTTGCGGCCATCTTGGCTGCGGCGCGGTTGTGCGGGTTTGAAGCATCCCCACAAATCATCGCTTCCCGTCAGCAAGTCCACCCCAGAACACCACCAGCCGCCTTGTTCAATGTGCTGGTAGCGTTGTAAAAAGCCATTGCTGACTCTCCCGTCATTGCGTCGCGGGAGGTTATCGGAATACAGCAAGTAGTTGTAAGGGTCTTGTCCGTCGAGAAAAGTAACATTGAGGCGAGTTAGCTGCGTATCCACGCAACTTCTCCCCCATTCCTGTAGGTGATGCATAGTTATGAAACAATGAGTTCGCCCGAACCGCAGGCGACGACTTACGCTATAGATAGTGATGAGATATTAGATTTTAGAATAAAAACGCTATATATGTAAGTGGCTGGGAAAACCAAGTTTGTGGTCTAGCTAACAGTGGGTCAATGGACAGCCTTTTAGAGTACACCAATCCGGGGTTCTGCGGGCGCAGTTTTTTCAGAAAGATTTAACCTGACGGGGGGTTTGTCCCCGCCAGGGATAGGGACGCTTGGGTTACTCGTTGCCTTCGATAGGCGCAAACCCTTGACGTTGAATGTTTTCGGTGATGACGCGCGGTTCTAGGAACTGCAATAAATAGTCCGGCCCTCCGGCTTTGGAACCGACGCCGGATAGTTTGAAGCCGCCAAAGGGTTGACGGGCAACGATCGCGCCAGTGATGTTACGGTTAATGTAAAGGTTGCCCACTTCAAATTCAGCCGCCGCGCGGTCGATGTGCGAGGGCGTGCGAGAATAGAGGCCACCCGTTAGGGCAAAATTTGTGCCATTCGCCATTTCTAAGGCTTCTGAGAAATCTTTGGCTTTAATGACGGCTAAGACGGGGCCGAAGATTTCCTCTTGGGCAATTTTAGCGGTGGGCGAAACATCTTGAAAGACAACCGGGCCGACATAGTAACCATTATCGGGGGCTGGCATTTCTAGAGCGATCGCCGATTCTTGCTTTCCGGTGGCGATATACTCTTGAATCCGTTTTTGGGCGTTTCCGTCAATGACTGGCCCAACTTGGGTACTTGCTGCATCCGCCGGACCAATATTGAGGGATTTGGTTGCCTCTACCAATCTAGCCACGAAGGTATCATAAATTGGGGCGAGGGCGATCGCTCTAGAGCAAGCCGAACATTTTTGACCGCTATAGCCAAAAGCAGATTGCACCACCCCTTGCACGGCTTGGTCTAAGTCGGCACTTTCATCGATAATAATCGCATTCTTACCGCCCATTTCAGCAATCACCCGTTTCAGGTGTTTTTGTCCGGGTTGGAGAATGGCAGCATCGGCGTAAATTTGCGCCCCCACTTCCTGGGAACCTGTAAACGCGATTAAATGGACATCGGGATGCTTGACGAGGAAGTTCCCCACGGTGGAACCCCGACCGGGAACATATTGGAAAACGCCCTTGGGAATTCCCGCTTCTACCAGAATTTCCGCTATCTTCGCCGCAATTACCGAAGAGGTAGCCGCAGGCTTAAGTAAGGTACAATTCCCCGTTACTAATGCTGCCACAGTCATGCCCGTTGCGATCGCGATCGGGAAATTCCACGGCGAAATTACCACCGCCACCCCACGCGGCTGATAAACATAGCGGTTGGTTTCCCCTGGAATATCGTAATTGACCCCTTGGTCTAAACGTTCCATTTCCGAGGCGTAATAGCGACAAAAATCAATCGCCTCCGATACTTCTGCATCCGCCTGTTGCAAGGCTTTCCCCACTTCCAAGCAAACCCAAT
This sequence comes from Desertifilum sp. SIO1I2, assembly GCA_010672635.1. Taxonomy (GTDB): domain Bacteria; phylum Cyanobacteriota; class Cyanobacteriia; order Cyanobacteriales; family Desertifilaceae; genus Desertifilum. The sequence continues at coordinate 6,395 of JAAHGE010000227.1, forward strand.
AGGATAACTCGGTTCGCCGCTGTTCCATCAACTCGGCGGCTTTTCGCAAAATTCCGGCCCGCTGGCGGACTGGCGTTTTCTTCCAGTCGGGAAATGCTGCTTTTGCTGCTTCTATCGCGTCTTTGGCTTGTTCGACTGAAATTTGTCCAACTCTCCCCACCACTTCCTCAAAGTTAGAGGGGTTTACCGAGTCAATGTATCCTGAAGCGGGGACATACTCGCCATTAATTAGCGGTAAATAGGTTTTCCCCAACTGTTGGCGAACAGTTTGTAAGGCTTGTTTCGCCGTTTCTCTCGCGTTTGCATCCGCATAATCTGTATCCGGCGCATTGGGGAACGGTAACTCATTCGGACGTTGGCTAACATTCCCGTTGGTTTGGGGAGGTCCAATTAATTCTTCAATCGGTCGTTCCTCCATATTTTGCCGCAAGAAAGAGCTATTAGCAGTATTTTCTAACAAGCGGCGAATTAGATACGCCATCCCCGGAAGCAGTTCCCCGTAAGGCGCATAAACCCGAACGCGACTTCCTCTAGCCACCAACGCTTTAGCTAGGGGTTCTCCCATCCCATAAAGTACCTGTTGTTCAAACCGACGCCGGGGGATATTCAGCGTTTCTGCAATGGCTAAAGCTAAGGCTTGGGAACGGACGTTATGACTACCAATGGCTGCATAGAGATATTCGTGGTTTTCTAGCAGTAATTGGGTTAAGCGTTCAAAGTTTGCATCGGTTTCTGCTTTGTCATTAAAGACGGGTTGCGGCCAATTGTGTTGTTGGGATTTAATCGTTTCTTGATCCCAATAAGCCCCTTTCACCAGGCGAACGGTGACGGGATAGCCGCGATAGGACGCCCATTCCACCAAGCCTTTTAAGTCAGTTAGTGAATCGCGCAAATAGGCTTGAATGGTGACGCCAATATCGGTCCGCGACCGAAATTCCTCTTCCATTAAAATCTGTTTGAGGATGGCAAAGGTGAGATCTTTATAAACATATTGTTCCATGTCAAAGTGGATGGCGGCTCCTTTTTCTTTGGCATGGCGCAATAGGGTACGAATTCTTT
>JAAHGE010000228.1 GCA_010672635.1 Desertifilum sp. SIO1I2
TGATTATGCACTCTTAAGCGCTTGAGGCTATTAATATTCTTGTTAGCGAGTAAGGCTTGGATTTCTTGAAATACATCTTCAACCAGTTGCATATTGCCATAGGCAACAATTGCCTGGGGTAGAATGAATTTTTCGCCGCGAATTTCAATCAGCGATCGCCGACTCAATGATTCAATGGCGCGTTGCAGTTCGGAAAGGGAAGGGGGCGGAAAGATCAGGGTTTGTAAGGTGTCGAAACTCAGGGGTTCAACTGCGATCGCCATCTGATAGATTAGGTCAGATTCTAAAGGTTGCAATCGATCGAGGACATCTTTTAAGAAGATTTCTAAATCTCGTCCTAATTGGGTATAGCTATGACGAAGAAAGGGAATAACATCACCGTTATAAAGTTCTTTGATGGTGGCAGCAATCATTTTAATCACGAGGGGATTGCCTTCAAAGAAGTTAATGATATCTGCCCATCTTTCTTTCCCGGTGAGGTTCTTCTCGATTAAAATGTTTTGGGCATCTTCAACGGCTAGACCTTTCAATTTGTACTGGCGGACAAATCCATCTTGATTTTCGAGTAAGGCTATCTGGGAAGGGATTTCCACGCTATTAATTAATAAACAGCTTTGGTGGTTGACTTCGGCGACCTTCTTGATAAATTCCTCATAGTCCTGATATCCCTCTAGATAAGAACCGGCAAATTCTTTTTCACCAAAGATTGCGTCTAGTTGGTCAAAAATGAGCAAGCAGCGGTGGTCTTGTAAGTGTTGAAGGCACTGTTTGAGTTTTTCATTTTTATCGGAGGGGAGGCGCGCTTTCTGGGGAAATAGATTTAAGAAGCGGTCTAAAAAATCATCGAGAACTAAGCCTTGGCGGAAACTGTGCCAGATCGCAACTGAAAAATGGTTTTGAATTTGCTTGCTGAGTTTGACGCAGAATAGGGTTTTACCGATTCCCCCGATACCGGAAATAGCCACTAAGTGACAGCGATCGCGGATAATCCATTGTTCTAGCGTCGCGAGTTCTGGGGTTCTCCCATAAAAAACCGAGTCATCGGGTGCATCCCCCCAGTCTTGAGCAGAGGTGGCGATCGCAGTTTGCACCGAGGGTGGGGAAGCTTGGCGCAATTGCGGTTTATATTGACGGGCTAAGGCGATCAAGTCTTCGCGACGGTTGCGTTTGAGTCCTTCAGCTTCGCGGGGAATCTCAAAGCGATCGCATAAATTCTGGATGTGTTTGCGGACTGTAGAGGCCGATGCACCGATTAACTGGGCGATTTCGTCATCGCTTTTGCCGTTCAACAAGAGTTCTAAAACATTTCTGGGCTTTGGGGTCAGACCTTGAAATCGCTCTGTGAATTCACTAGAATTCATGGATTTGTGTATATCTAGGGGAGTTACTTTGATTTTACTGCCAATAAACTACACAGTCCACCAGATTGGGAGGCGCTGCTGACTCTTTTGTGAAGAATGCGTGAAGTGCTTGACGAATTTTGTGTAGTCAATGTAGATTTCAAATACAGTAAATACACAAAAATCACAAGGAGTTACAGATGACCGGACAACTGAATTGGCAAGATGTGAAAACCTTTATCTACAAGCTGAAATCGCTAGACCTCGGCCCGATTGCCTTTCAGCTTATGGATCGCCAGTCCGGGCAAGGATGGAGTCGCAAAAAAACCCTGAAGGCGATCGCGCAATATCTGATGTTCCTGTGCTTAGTTTACCTCTATCCCAACCATCCCCTCGTCCCCAGTCAAGAAATCGATACCGTTTGGCATCACCATATCTTGGATACTCACAAATATGCTCAAGATTGTGAAATGCTGTTTGGTCGCTTTCTGCACCACTTTCCCTATTTTGGCACCCGCGATGAAGGCGATCGCCAACAACTCCACCTGGCATTTGGAGAAACGCAAGCGCTGTTTCACCAAGTCTCTTCTGTGCTAGCTATTTCCCCGGCTCAATCTGAAGATTTCCCGCCCGCGCCAGCCAGTTGCTTGTTACTCGGAGCCAATCAGAGCGATCCAACTCAGGCAGGTGCTTGTATTTTAATTGACGCTAACCCGCAAGCCCGCCCGCGCGTTGACTTCGACCCGCAGGAGATTTTACCCCGATTTGAGATGGGATAACCTGCCCCCTCTCGATCCACCCCAGAGGCGTGTAATTTACGCCTCTTTTTTTGTGTATTTGTGTAGTCTGGCTTGCATTTCTTCGGCTTCGGGTAACATCCCCAAGCGATCGAAGGTTGAAAGCGCTAAATTCGCCCAATGGTGCGATCGCTCTTCCTGCTGTTGCAGATGTGCCAACATCGCCAAAGCGCGGTAGTAGTAAGCCATGCATCGGCGATCGCCCTGAGCTTCAGCAATGGGCAAACCCTCTTCGAGCAATGCTGTGGCCTTGGGGAGTTCGAGAAGCGCGATCGCCACCTCCGCCAGCCAATGCTGGATATAAATTTCACAGCGCCGCCAGCCGATTTGTTGAGCAGATTTGAGCGCCTGTTGATACAGCCGTTTAGCGGATTGATATTCACCGAGTTGATAGCAAACTTCCGCCTCATAGTAATGCAGGTGAATCCACAAGCGCTGCATCTGAGCCGGATCGAGCGTTGTCTCCTGCAAAAGCTGCCGCTGGCGGTTGAGCCAGTCTTGGGCAATGTCAAAACAGTTTAAGCGAATCTGCAAAACGGCGATCGCGCTCATTAAGCGACATTGAAAGATTGAATTTTGATAGTCCCGCAACCGCCAAGCCTTCTCTAACAACGTGGTTGCTTCCCCTAGTTGTGCTGTCCGTCCCATCAAAGTTAGGGTTTTTGCCCGTTCTAGCAAAAGCTCGCTTAAATTAGACCAATCTCCCCGTTGCTCGGTGCGCTGCATCAGCCAGCTTGTCCAAATCAATCGGTCATCCCAATAGCCTTGAACGAGCGCGTATCCCTTCACTTTCTGCCACAATTCCCAGACTGGCTCGTATTGCTCTTGAGCGATACACCAATCGATCGCGGCTTTCAGGTTTTCCCACTCCCGATCGAGGAGTTCTGAGGGGGAATGCCATTCTTGCCAGTCTTTTTCAGCATAGCGCTTGGCAAAGTCTTGGTAAAACTCTAGCCACCGCTGGCGAGCTTGAGCGGGAAAATCACCCGGAGCATAGGCGGCTAATTCTCCTAACACGTACTCGCGAGTCAACGCTAGTAACTGATATCGACCCCGAACGGATTGGACTAGAGATAATTGTTGCAGTTGGGCTAAACCATCAGCCGTGGCGATCGCATCGGGGAGGGGAAAGGCAACAGTAGCGATCGCCTCTCGTAAGGCAGGCGCGCCAAACATCGCCAGCGCCATGAGTAAGCGATGTGCCGGTCGATCGCGCAAAGACTCCACCGAACCCGCAAAACAAAACTGAGCAATATCGCCCTGAGCGTTGTCAATGCGTTGCAAAACATCGGGGAGCAAATAACCCGACGCTAACTGCCCAATGGCATAAACCATTGCGGCGGGAATTCCAGAGGTTTTCTGAGCCAAGGCTCGAATTTCTGAAGAATCCAGTTCTACCCCGCGCTCCTGGCTTTGGTACTGGATAAACTGTTCGGCGTCGGATGAGGCGAAGGCGGTTAAGCGAATCGGGACGAACATCGCTTGCTCTCGCGTGGTGACGATAACTTTGACATTGGCAGGCAAGTCATATAAAAACGATAGAACGTCCTGGCGGTCTTCCAAGGTTTCTAGATTGTCCACAATTAGTAAAGTAGACAAGCGAGCCAGACAATCGCGGGTGCGTTCGAGTTGTTCGCCCGGTTCGCTATGGGTAATTTCACGGAACTCTAGAGTACGGGCAATTTCCTGGCAAATCGCCTGGAGGGTGTGTTCTCGTCTTAAGCGGTGTAATAATCCCCCAGGGGTGAGGTGTGTTTGTTTGGCAGAGGTAAAGATAATTGCTTCAAAACGCGGTACGTTTGGCAAGGCTTCGGGGATGCGGCTGGCTTGCAGACAGCGATAAGCCGCTTCTAGGGCGAGGGTGCTTTTACCCACGCCCCCCAAACCATCAATACTAATCAGGTGGGCGCTATGGTTGGGGGAGAGCAGTTCGAGCAAGCGGCTAATTTCGGCCTCTCGACCCACAAAAACGGTATGGCTGGGGGCGGGTAGGTTTTGGTAGGGATGAAAAATAGCGATTTCTGGTTGAACAAAGTCGAGAGGTTCTAACTCTAGTTCTGCTGGCGGCTCTGGCTCGCTGCGCCGACGCTCATCCCAGTAATTGAGCAGGCAAATTCTGAGGCGATTTTCCTTTCCGCGCCGCTCTCCGGTAATCCCAAATTTTTTATAGATTTCGCCCATACGTTTGAGGCAAGCTCCCGCAGAGGTTTCGAGTTGCTCGCCCATCTGTTCGTAATCCAATTCCTCGGCGAACCTGGCGAGCAATACTTCTTCTTGCTTGCGAGAGAGTTCTTGAGTTCGGGCAATCTGCAATAAAAATTCGCGCGACAACATGGGCAACCGATTGTCCTTGGTACGGATGTTTCTTTAGTCTACTGATTCCTTCTCTTTTCCGAGGGTTCCTTTAAAGATTGTGTAAAGTACGGAGCTAATCAGAGTTTTTATCCTAAAAGTCACGGTAAACTACTGAGCAATCTTTTTAACCTCGGCAAGATTGTTGAGGAATTGCGATCGCCATCCCGACGGTGGCACTCTTCCCTAAGCGTTGTAAGGCATAGAACCTCACGACTTTCCCCTACAAACCTAAACTTCACGACAAATGATGAGAATTCCGCAATCCCCTCTTCTACAAGCGACCTTAACCTCCGCTACCCTCCTATTTAGCCTTGTCTTTTCTCAAGCCGCTTTAGCTGGAACCCTCCATAACGGTTGGAACTACGCCATCGATCCAAGCTACGATAGTCTAGCTAGTGATGGTGGCAATGGTCTCCTGATCGGGGGTACCATCTACGAAATTTACGGCATGGCTATCAAAGATGATGTGCAGAATAACCGCATCTGGGTGGGTTTAAATGCCAATCTTCCCATCGGCGGTAATAATGTGGGTGACACGGTGGGTGGGTATCGCATCAGTAATGGCAATATTGGCTGGGGAGATTTATTCTTTGACTTCTCTGGTTTAGGAAACTTCAAAGCCGCGAATGATAGTGCAAGTTTATTTGGGATTCGTTTTGCAGGTACAAATGATTCCTATGTCCCTACCATTGGCGTTTATGAAAATGTCCAAGCCACCAGCGTCGTACATCTCAATGGAGGTTGGTCTAATCTCGGCAACCATAATATATATGGTATTCAAGAACATCTGGGACTAGAGGCTGCAATGGGCGATTTAGCTTGGAACGATCCTTATTATGCACCTTATACAACCCCTGGTCTCTACAGTCAACCCCATACTCTCGTTCCCAATGTGATTGCAACTGGGAACAGAATTGGCGATATTACCCTAGTGAATTCTACGGAACTTGCGGCTGCGGGTTTTGACTTAGGCTACTTACCCGCTACGGGAAGCGAAACCTTTGGGTTCTGGTTTGAGAAATCGCTACTACCAGCAGGTAACTTTTACAGCACCTTATTTTTAGAGTGTAACAATGATGCGATCGCGCTAGTTGGCGACCTGGTAGCCTCCAAAGAAACCCCAGAACCCTCTACCCTAGTCGGTTTCGGTGTTTTAGCTGGTTTAACTTGGACGACTCGGAAAAAACGCCGCAAACTTCCCGCCATGCTATAAAATTAACCCCTCTGGTAGGTTGGGTTGAGGTACGAAACCCAACACAACCCTGGCTGAGGACAAACATAAAAAAGAAACCCAAGTCGTGAGATTTGGGTTTTCCCATAGCTTGAGGTTTCTTCCCCCATATTGCAAAATTTGGGGTTAAAGAAAGTTGTTACTGAGGTTGGCGTCTCAAGACTCCTCGAAACAGATTAACAATTCCTCTCACCCACCTGGGTAAAGCATTAAAGCGTTGTCTTTGTCTCATTTTTTGACAACTTTCTAGGGCGGGTTGGTAGTCGGGATGAAGTTTTAGAATTTGTCGATAAATTGCAAATGCTTGGGTAGAACAGCGCATTTTTTCTAAAACTACCCCTTGTCGATGCCAAGCCTCTAAATAGGGGACATTTTCTCGATCTTTAATGGCACAAGCTTTTTTAGAATAATCAATCGCTTTTCGGTATTCACCAAACTCTTCCATAACTCGACCTAAGCCATAAAAGGCTTCTGGATATCGTGGATCGCGTTTTAAGGCATTACAATAAGCCTTTTCTGCTTCAGAATATTCACCTAGCTTAAACAACGCGTTAGCATAGCCACATTCGTATTTTGGATAACCCGGTCTTAACAAGCACGCCTGATGGTAAGATTCCTTAGCCTCTTCATAGCGCCCTAATGCATACAGGCCTTCTGCTTTCCCATACCAAGACCTATAAACATAACCCAAAATGGAGGACTCTCTGAGAAGGGGCGAAGAATGGGTTAAAAATGACAAGGTTTTTTCATAAAGTTCAACTGCTTCTGGATATCGCTTGGCACTTAATAGAACTTCAGCTTGTCGAGACCAATCTTTATAAGGATCTGGATTCATTTTTGCAGATGCTTCGTAGTGTTGAAACGCTTGCTGATAATTATTCATTTTGAAATAAACTCTTGCTAAACCTTGCAATGCTTTGAAGTAACTGGGTTGAATTTCTAATGTCTTTTGAAAAGATGCGATCGCCTCTTCGTAATACGCCTGTTTTTCGGCTGCGTCGCGAGTGCGATCGCCCCATTTTTCAAAAGCATGACCTCGCTTATACCAAATCCGATAAAAATCAGGCATTTCAGCCAAAATTTTATCGTAAGCTTCCACGGCTTTTGCAAACTCATTTTTACAGAGATATCTAAACGCCTCTTTCGTCCAAGTTTTCTCTAAATTATTAATTTGTTCCAAAGCTTTGCTAGCAGAACAATATTCGTTGTCTGAACTGGAGCAAATCATTCGATCGAGTTCATGTCTCAGATCGGAATTCACTTTTTTATCATCGTTCTCTAAGCCAATGATAACTCGTGCCTTCAAGCCGGTTAAAGCTTGTAAGCCGATTAATCCCACAGCATAAACATCGCTACTCAAAGACGGATTGCCCATTCGTTGTTCGGGTGCTATGTAGTCCACAGAACCAGAAGCACTAATTAACGGGTTTTGAGAGGCAGACAACTTTTGTTTAATCGCATTAATTTCTGGAAAATCAACTAAAACCAGTTTGTTATCATTAACTCTGCGAATTAAATTATAAGGGTTGATTCCTAAATGTTTTATATTTTCTTGATGAAGTTTTTCCAGAATCTTCAAAGTTTCTCTAACCAAGTTATACACTTTTTCTGTTTTCCAAGGCGTACCCGGTATAAGCTCCTCGCCAACTGTTGTTCCTGATACAAATTTTTGAACAAAATAAAACTTCTTATTAAATTCAAAGCATTCAACAAACTTAGG
>JAAHGE010000229.1 GCA_010672635.1 Desertifilum sp. SIO1I2
TCAGTAGCTTACGACTCAATGCCGCATCCTCTATGATTAGGATCAGTGCCACTCGTAAGCTACTGGCTAAAATCTTAAAGCCGGAAGGCCATACCCTCCTGGAAGCACGAAATGGTCGGGAAGGGCTAGAAATGATGCAAAAATATAAGCCAGATTGCATTATCTTAGATTTATTAATGCCCGAAGTTGGTGGCATTGAAGTGTTACAGATTATGCGTCAGAAAAATTTGACAATTCCTACTATTGTGTTAACGGCTGATGTCCAACAAACCACGCAACAAGCTTGTCTAGAACTCGGCGCTGCAACAGTTCTTAACAAAATTCCCAAGATTGAAGAATTACGCTATTGGCTGCAAATTACGATTGGGGTGTCTCGCCAAGGAGTCAATTGTGAGCCTGACGCTTGAGCAAATTGATATCCTGCAAGAGTTAGTCAACATCGGAGTCGGTCAAGCCGCTAGTATTTTAAATGAAATGCTGGGTTCGCCCATTTGCTTGAATATTCCTAATTTGCAATCTCTCTCCCTCCAACAGTTACAGACTGAATTGGAGTCTCGTTTTGAAAGCGATTTGATCTCAACTGTTCAGTTAGGATTTGAAGGTTTTTTTTCGGGTAGTGCTGAATTGATTTTTCCGACTGAAAGTGCCTCAACTTTAGTCTCTTTACTCACGGGAGAAAAGCCCGGAACTCCCGATCTAGAGGCCGTGAAAATTGGAACCTTACTGGAGGTGGGAAATATTGTTCTCAATGGCGTTGTGGGAACGGTGAGCAATCTTTTTTCTCGCCGCCTAGATTATTCCCTGCCAACCTATGCTGAAAACCGAGTTTCTCAGCTTCTGAAAGCGCGAAACTTAAAGCAAGATGTTAATATTATTCTAGCTCATACGCACTTTATCATTGAAAAGCTCCAGATTAACGGTGAGGTCCTTTTAATCTTCAAAGTCGGTTCTTTTGACGCGCTACTAGATGCGATCGCTTTGGAATTGGAATCCGAGTAAGTTCAGATGACTAAGCACGACAAGCCCCAAGAATTCTTTAATATTTTTAACCAATTTCCAGAAGGGGTTTGTATTCTAAGTCCTGAGTATACCGTTATCTTTTGGAATCGCAGTTTAGAACACTGGACGGGGATTGTTGCCGATCGGATCGTCGGAACGGATATCCGCGATCGCTTTCCTCATTTTAACCAGGCAAAGTATCAACAGCGCCTCCAACAGATCTTTGCCGGCGGTCCCCCCACAATTTTCTCTTCGCAACTCCATATCTCGATTATCCCGTGTCAGTTACCCGATGGTCGATGGCGGGTGCAGCAAACCACGGCGACAGCCATCCCAATTCCCAACCAACCGGATTTTTACGCGCTACTGGTTATTGAGGATGTCACCGAGTTGACCTACCGAATGCAAATGTATCGTTTAATGCGCGATCAGGCTTGGGAAGAAATTCGAGAACGCAAGCGCATTGAAGCAGCCTTAAGGGAAAGTCAGCATTTTGTCCAAAAAATTACGGATGCCGCCCCTTATATTCTTTACATTTATGATTGGCAAAAACGGCAAATCCTGTATATTAACCAACAAATTGAAGGCATGTTAGGTTATAGCGTTGCTGAAGTTCAGGCCCTAGAAGATCGCGACTTTTTGGAACTGATCCACCCCGAAGATGTGGTGCAAGCTAGACAGCATCGCGAACGCTTGGCAAATGCAACCGAAGGCGAGATTCTAGAATGGGAATTTCGGCTCAAAAATCGTTCGGGAGACTGGCGATGGTTGCACTGTCGAGAAGTGATTTTCCAAAAAAATGATAGCGGCAAGATCCAGCAAATTCTGGGAACCGCAGAAGATATTAGCGAACGTCAAGCAGCGTTGTGGGAACGCAAACAAGCCACAGAAGCGATCCGCCGACAAATTGAACAGCAACGTTTGATGAGTGTTGTGGTGCAACATATTCGCCGTTCCTTGGACTTGCAAGAAGTGCTGACGACGGCAGTGACGGAAATTCGCACGTTTTTGCAAGCCGATCGCGTCGCCATTTGCGCGTTAAATTTGTTGCGTGACGATCGGTTAGTGACCAGTACGGGGGAAGTAAAAGTGGAGTCTGTCACCCCTGAGTGGCCTTCGATTTTAAGCACGCAATTAACTTGCAGTCATTGGGAGGCGTGCGATTTTTCCTATGCACTGCAACGAGAAATTGTCCGCGAGGCGATCGCCATTGAAGATGTTTCTACCGCCTCCCTACCTAGCAGTTTTCAGCAGCTTTTGGCAAGCTGGCAGGTACAAGCCTTGATGGAGGTGCCGATATTTCAAGGCGATCGCCTGTGGGGTTTGTTAATGGTGCATCAGTGTCGCAACCAACGGGAGTGGCAGCCGTTAGAAATTGAGTTGATCCGGCAGGTAGCCGACCAATTGGCGATCGCCATTCAACAAGCCGAACTGTACGAACAGTTGCAGCAAGCCAACCAAGAACTCCAACGCCTCGCCATTTCTGATAGTCTGACGCAACTGGCCAACCGCCGCCGCTTCGATCAATACTTCACCGAACAGTGGCACCGTTTAACCCGCGAACAACAACCCCTATCTCTAATTTTGTGCGATATTGATTGCTTCAAACCCTATAACGATACCTACGGTCATGTCAAAGGAGACTGGTGCTTGCAACAAGTAGCCGTGGCGATCTCAGCAGGTGCAAAACGTCCGGCGGACTTGGTGGCGCGTTACGGGGGAGAAGAGTTTGCGATCGTCTTACCCAATACAGACCTGGTCGGGGCCATTCAAGTGGCCAAAGAAATTCAAACCCACATTCAGCAGTTGCAAATTCCCCATGCCAACTCGCCTGTTAGTGATTACATTACCCTAAGCTTGGGAGTCGCCAGCATTATTCCCCAACAAAGCTTACAGGCCATGTCTTTAATTCAACAAGCCGATCAAGCCTTATACGAAGCTAAAGATCGAGGCCGCGATCGCATTTGTTCGTTTGGCAACCGCGAAAAATTTTTCACCCTAAGCTAAGGGTAAACAGAAGCGGAAAGTGCTGCCTTTGCCGAAGTGACTATCGGCAAAAATTTCGCCGCCTTGCAGTTCCACCAACCGCTTTGAGATTGCCAAACCCACCCCCGATCCGCCAGAATGACGAGAACGAGAGCGATCGCCGCGCCAAAATCTCTCAAAAACATGGGGTAAATCTTCGGCTGCAATTCCTTGGCCGGTATCTGTCACCGCAACCCAGAGTTTACCTTTTTCCGTCCAAGCGCGAACTTTAATAAAACCGCTTTGCGTATAGCGCATAGCATTGCCAATTAAGTTCACCAAAACTTGTTCGGTTCGGTCTACATCGGCTAAAACAGCAGGTAAATCTGGAGAACACTCTAACTGTAAAACCGGCCCGTCTTCCATCAACTGATCGGAAAACTTATGCACCAGAGATTTCAAAATGGGATAAAGCTGGATGGGTTGCAGATGGATAGGTAAGTATCCCGCCTCCGCTTGGGAGAGTTCCTGTAAATCGTTGACTAGGCGTTCTAACCGCTTCGTTTCTTTGGTGAGTTGTACGTATATATCCGGCGAGGCTTCAATTCTGCCTTCGGCTAACTCTTCCAAATAACCGCGCACAATGGTTAAAGGCGTCCGCAACTCGTGGGTTAAGTCGCCAATTAACTCGCGGCGTCGCTGTTCTACCCCTTCCAACCCCGCCGCCATCCGATTAAAACTGACCCCCAGTTGGTTGAGTTCGGGAATTTCGCTGATGGGAAGGCGTTGATCTAGTTGTCCGGCGGCAAATTCTTTGGTAATTTGTTCCATTAAGGTGAGGGGCTTGGTGATCCGCCGCGCCACCCAGTAGCTTAACCCTCCGGCGGCGGTGGTTCCGACAATGGCGGCCCAAAAGGTGCTGCGGTTCCAGGAGGTTTCAAAGCCTTTAACCAGATAAGTCCGCACGTAACGCAGGCGAAACCCGCTTCCTTCGAGTTGTTCGAGGTGTTGGACGAAGTAGGGACGCGATGAGACTTTACTGATAACGACTAGCGAACTGATTCCCACCATTAACACGAGGAGGTGAGAGAGAAATAGGCGCGATCGCAAATCTATCTTACTCACGGGTTATTTCTCGCTGGGGGGGTCTTCAAACTTGTAGCCCACACCAATCACCGTTTTAATAAAGGTAGGATTGGCCGGATCGGGTTCGATCTTCTTTCGCAACCGCGCTACATGAGTATCGACAACGCGTTCGTCGCCAAAGAAGTCATCTCCCCACAGTTTATCGATCAATTGGCTGCGATTCCACACCCGACCGGGATAGCTGACAAAGGTAGATAGCAAACTAAACTCTAGGGAAGTTAAGTCTAAGGTTTCGGTTTCTGTCGCGGTTAGCTGGCGATAGGCTAAATGTCGATCCACATCTATAGTAAAATTCGGCGTGCGATAGACTTGGCTTTCGGCTTGTCCCCCCTGGCGCAAACTCCGACGCAATAAGGCGCGCACTCTGGCCACTAATTCGCGAGGGCTAAAGGGTTTTACCATATAATCATCGGCACCCGTAGATAAGCCGATAATTCGGTCAATTTCTTCCCCCTTCGCCGTCAGCATCAGGATAAAGGGGTCTTTGGTTCCCGGTTTCTGGCGGATGCGCGCGCACACTTCCAAGCCATCCAAGCCAGGAATCATCAGATCGAGGACAATTAAATCGGGTTGTTGTTCGCTAAACACTTGTAGTGCGTTAATGCCATCGCGACAACTGCGACAGGAAAACCCTTCTGATTCTAGGGTTTGTTGGATGAGTCGGGCGATTTCGGGTTCGTCCTCAACGATTAATATTTCCATTCCCACCTCCACGCGATCGCATTCTCCCCTGTCAACTCTATCAAAACACTCATCTTCTCACCCCTCCCCTACGCTAGCGCATGGGGTGAGGGCGATCGCAACCCAGTCACTCATCAACCGCACGAAGCGCGATCGCCTATTATAGCGATGTCAGTATCCCCCTCCACCTGGTTGACTGACAAAACTGTTTGGGGATGAAACGCAAGCTAGGGGGGAAGGGAAGCCTGATCTATGCTGGAAAGTTACCACGCTCAACAGCAAAAACAATGACTCCCACTTCCCGACTCTATGATGCGTTGAATGAATTTCTGCGTCAATGTGACCTTGTGTGGCAGGATGCCCGTCACCTCAAAACGCTCTGCTGGATGATGATTGGCATCATCCAAAGCCAAAACGTTCACCTCAATGGTTTTGGGGTATACGTCGTCAGCCGTGCTCAACGGGCCCAGTCGCATCAGAGGCGGTTTCGACGGGGGTTGTCCAATCGAAGAATTGATGTTGTTTGTGCTCATCATGCGCTGATTGGGCAAGCCCTGGCTCAATGGAAGCAGGAACGACTGTATCTGAGCCTCGATACAACAGTGGTGTGGAATTGTTTCTGTATCGTCTGGGTTGGGGTGGTGTATCGGGGCAGAACCATTCCCATCGCTTGGCAAGTTGTCGCCCACCCGAGCAGCAGTGTCCGACTGTGGACGATTCAACGGGTTCTGCGACAAGCCACGCGAGTGCTGCCCGATGGAGTGGCAATTGTCTTGCTAGCAGACCGGGGCTTTGCGGATGGCAAGTTGATGAAGTATCTCAAGGAGAACCTGGGTTGGCATTTTCGTATCCGTATCAAGCGCTCGTTTCAGTTTCAGATGGAGGGGCAGTGGCTCAAGGTGTCGTCGGTGTCGTTGCAGCCAGGACAAGCCTTTTTCACTCCCAAGGTATCCATCGGTAAAATCAGACCCTACCCCAACGTGTATCTTGCCTTTGCCCATGACCAGCCCAGTGGTGAGCATTGGGTGATTGTGAGTGACGAACCTACGACGCTAAAGACCTTCGCCCAATATCGCTTGCGGTTTCAAGTGGAGGAGTCTTTTTTAGATCTCAAATCAAACGGGTTCAACCTAGAGGCGTCCCGTCTACGCGACAAGTTTGCCTTGTCTCAGTTATGCGGCGCGATCGCCTTAACGATGTTATTTTTGGTCCTGCAAGGGGTTCAAGTCGTTGCCGCAGGTCAGCGTCGTCAAGTCGATGCTCACTGGAAGCGAGGTATGAGCTATCTCAAACTAGGGTGGAACTGGGTTCGCCTTGCTATCACCCACCAGTGGAAGATTCAAGTTTTTCAGTTCTTATCAAGTCTGCCCGACCCTCAGCCTGCCATTGCTTCCAAGCGACAACATGAGGATTCCTTTAGGCGCGAATTTACCGTCCTCAGCCACATTCCTGCTTCTTAGTTTTGTCAGTCAAGCAGCCCCCTCCACTCTTTTTCATCAAGTCTCGAACTCGCTCAACTTGCTTGGAAGCTTGCATCTGGGTAAACAGTTGAATGGCTTGCTCAAAATGATGTTGACTTTCCTTACCCTTTTCTTGCTTCTGTTCTGTTAATGCAAGCTGCAAATAAGCTTCTGCTAAATCTGACTTGGCACCCATTTTATCAAGTAGTTCAATAGATTCTTGGTGGTAGTTTAGCGCTTCTTTGGGTTTTCCTTGAAGAGAGCAAAGCGTCGCAAATCCTGTTAAAGCCTTGGCTTTGACTTGCAAGTAATTACTGGCTTCAGCAAAGGCGATCGCGCGTCTCAACATTTGCTCAGACTCCTCTAGATAGTGGAGATTTGCATAGGTTAAACCTAGAAAAACTAAAGCATATCCTTGGCTACTAGAACTCCACTGAGTCACGATTAATTGACTATTGACTTGCTTTGCTAGCTGTAAAGCCTCTTCGGGAAATCCTTGGGTTGAGTAGAGATAGGCTAAATGATACCAGCAGGCTAATACATATCTATGTAACTCTGGATGATTCAAACTTGATTGACACGCCTTAAAAGTTTCTATAGCTTGTCCAATTTCTCCCAAATCAATGAAGGCACAACCTAAATCAATTAAAGATGCTGCCTTGACACTCTTAAGTCTTAATTCTTGTTTAATGCTTAAAGCCTCTAAATCACTGCATTGTAAAACCTTAGTGGCTAAATTATAAGCTTTTTTGTAATGCTCAATGGCTGGAATGACTTCTCCTAACAAGTTATTGATATAGCCAAATATAGTATTTAATTCGCTTAATAACGCTTCGTTCTTAACCTTGTCAATAATTTGCGCGATCGCTCTGAACATTGGATGCAATAATCCAACGCGCCAAAAAGAAATTCCTAGGGGTTCTGCAATATGCCATTTATTTTTTCTGCGGTAAAGGATGACTTGAGCTGCATTCTCAAAATCTTTGATTTCAAGCGAATGATAATAAGCTTCAAATGCTTGTATTGCTTCTTCAATCTTTTCTACCGATTGAATGCTATCTGTCCAAAAAGTGGCAGCTATAGAATGAGCCTGTTTCCAGTCTTCGCTAGCCTTTAGTCGATTAATAGCTTCGATTCTGATGGCTGGATGTAACCAATATTCATTTTTGTTAAACTCAATTAAACAACAG
>JAAHGE010000023.1 GCA_010672635.1 Desertifilum sp. SIO1I2
TATCCGGCTGGAGTTGCCAGAGCGATCGCGCTAGCACTTTACTCGATCTTAAAGTGGGAATGGTGTAAAGCGTTACTGAATCGCAGTTCCTATAAACTCCCGTTTGTCAGTCATTCTCTAGGCAAAGTAGAGAATGAGGGGTGGGGAGATTGCCCGGAAGTGGCGATCCCCTGCGTCATGAAATCAACGCTTTACACCATTCCCACTTTAAGATCGAGTAAAGTGCTAGCGCGATCGCTCTGGCAACTCCAGCCGGATGTGGTTCACGCCTCTCTGACGCTCTCTCCCCTAGATTTTCTGTTACCGGAAATCTGCGAAGAACTGAATTTACCCCTAGTTGCCACCTTTCATCCCCCCTTCGATCGCAAACTTCGCAATATCACCTCCGGAACGCAACACCTCGCCTATCAACTGTATGCGCCTTTTTTAGCAAACTACGATAGCAGCATTGTGTTTTCTCAGATTCAAAGCGACATCCTTGTGCGTTTGGGAGTCCCAGAATCTAGAGTCGCGGTGATTCCTAATGGAGTCGATGCTCAAAAATATTCCCCAGGCCCTTCTAACCTCAAACAGGAGTTTGAAGCCGAGCGGATTTTTGTCTACCAAGGCAGAATTGCCCCAGAAAAGAACGTTGAAGCCTTGCTCAAAGCTTGGAAGCAGTCGGAAATGGGGCCGGGTTGCAAGTTGCTGATGGTGGGAACTGGCCCGCTAGCCTCCTCGCTGAAGATGTTCTACGGCCCGGAACAGGGGGTGATTTGGCTGGGATTCATTGCAGACGAACAGCGACGCATTGAAATTCTACGCGGCGCTGATGTCTTTATCTTGCCTTCTTTAGTGGAAGGTCTTTCTCTATCGTTACTCGAAGCGATGGCTTGTGGCGTGGCTTGTATTGCCACTGACGCGGGGGCAGATGGGGAAGTGCTAGAAGCAGGAGCCGGGGTGATTCTGAATACGAACCGCGTCACCTCCCAGTTAAGAACTCTATTGCCATTATTCCGCGATCATCCGGAAATGGCGGTTTTACTGGGGCAAAAAGCCCGCCGCCGCGTACTCGAACGCTATACCCTCAGCCGCAATATCTCTCAGGTTGAGCGACTGTACGCGAAGATTCTGCAACAGCGACAAATCCCCCTCACTGGGACTTAAAAGATAGAATGCCTGTCTCATGACTGGTGAAACAGGCAAACTCTGGCACTCAATCGAATGTCCTGCTACTCCAGCCAGGGACTCACATCGACGGCGAGTTTTTGTCCGAGGCGCAACAGTTGCTTCATTTGGTGAGGGTTGAGCTGCTTATCTGCCTCTGTACAAACATTGGTACAATCGTCTGCGGTCGTTTGAGCGTTAAGGCAGCGCGGGACAATCTCGCTACGGAGACAGTTAAAGTAGAGTTCTTGACAGCGAGCGAGCGATAGACCTAGATGCAGTTGATTGCCTAACTCAATCAGCCGCTCTACCCGTTCGATGTCGGCTTCTAGGTTAACAGAGTCTACATCGTGCAAAAGTTGCCAGAGCGATCGCAAAATCAGCCGTTCTAAGGTGGCTTTGCCTTCAGTTACGTTTAAATGACAGCGTAAATGAGTCGCCTCAGTAGCGATCGCCTCTAATTCAACAATCTGGGCGAGTGCCAGTTGTTTATCGCCATTGGCCTGTTCTAACGCCCGCAAACCCACCGTACAGCGGTGCGAGAGCGCCACCTCTGCTGCCACTTGCAACTCTTGGGGGGCGGGTAACTCATCGCGATGGAAAGCCATTAACACGCCATAATTATCGCGATACACCTGGGTATAGAGTTGATCGACGCGCGTTAAGGTTTCCTGAGTCAGAAGAGCCATGATCCGATGGCGTTCTTCTGCAAACAGGTTTTGCAAGCTAAACGACTGTTCGCCAAACAGCTTCACCATTGCCAAAATCGCATGAGCGGCGCTGGCTTGCTCTAGGGCTTCAAACAGTTTTTCCTTGAGTTTGGTATAAGCGCGACGCCCGTTAAATGGCTGAATGCAGCAATGGAAGTCCCAGCCGCCCAGGTGCAGCACGGCAAAGGTGTAATGGACGCTTTCGCAGGTAATATCAGAAACCAGTTGCAACTGTCCAACCGCCAGGGTGAGCGATCCCATGCGTTGCAGTTGATAGTCGAGTTGCTTGGCTTGGTAGCAATAAATCTGCGTTTCCGGCGCATAACTGCGGAATAGGGAACTCATAGCATAGTGGGCGGCCACTTGCTTGAGATTAATTTGGGCGGTTTGGACGAGTTGGCGATAGACGTTTGCCCCGTTGGTAAAGAACTCAACGTTACTAGGGGCCTGGACGAGGCGATGAATAAAGGAGCGCTCCAGTTGAACGCCGGCCACATCTCCAGCCAGTTCAATGGCTCTGGCGGCGTAGCGCAGAATTTGCACGCCTTCGGGTCGGGAAATTTCCTCAAAGAACCAACCGCAACTGGTGTACATCAGGAGGGTATGGCGCTGCATTTCCAACAGGCGCAGGGCGTCTACTTGCTCTTCGCGGCTAAGTTGATGGCTGGCATGACGCTTCAGGAACCGATCGACGTTATCGGGAGAGCGATCGCGAATCACTGTAATATATTCGTCGCGTGCTAGCCAGGGGTCTTGAAACAGCTTGCTCCCTTCGGTTTCATAGACTTCAATGAGCTTATCGCGCAGCCAGTTGAGGGTGTTGCGTAACGGTCTGCGCCATTTTTGATGCCACAGTCCGCCGCCGCCACAGCCGCAGTCATCTTGCCAGCGATTGACGCCGTGGGAGCAACTCCAGGCGGTGACAGGTTTGAGAATGACTTCCCAAGTGGGAGGATGGACGCTGAGATAATGAGCGAAGTTTGTCACCGTCCAGTCATGCTTGGGAAACTCTTTAATAAAAGCGTAGGCGAGGGTTTTTTCGGTACCGCCTTTGTGGTGGCCAAAGGTTTCGCCGTCGGTGGCGACAGAAATCAGTTGGGAAGGACGATGATCGCCGCGTACGGCCTGAGCGATCCGACCGGCGAGGTGTCCGGAGTTAAATAGGACATCGCTAAAGCCCATATCCCGCGAGATTGGTCCGTCGTAGAAGAAGATGTCGATAAATTGACCGTCGGCGACGTAGCAGCGATAGGGGCGGGTGGGATCGATTTGCGATCCCCCAACTTCATGCCATTCCGGATCGGGGTTATGTTCGGTTGGGAGTTCGCGGGCGCGTTCGGCTTGGGAGGGGGCCAGGATGATGAATTTGATCCCCTCGGCAATTAAGACTTCTAGGGTGGGGTAGTCTACAGCGGTTTCGGCCAGCCACATGCCTTCGGGATCGCGACCGAAGCGGGAGCGGAAATCGGCGGTTCCCCAACGAATTTGGGTGTATTTGTCGCGCTCGTTAGCCAGGGGCAGGATCATGTGGTTGTAGGCTTGGGCGATCGCGTTGCCGTGTCCGTTGAGGCGATCGCAGCTTTTGCGATCGGCTTCGAGGATGCGCTGATAAACTTCTACGTCGTAGCGCTCTAACCAGGTCATTAAGGTTGGCCCGATGTTGAAGCTCAAATACTCGTAGTTATTGACGATCCCGACGATTTCGCCTCGGTCGTTGAGGACGCGAGCAAAGGCGTTGGGGCGATAGCATTCATGGTGGATGCGTTCGTTCCAGTCATGAAAAGGCGCGGCTCCCGCTTGGCGTTCGATGGCGTCTAGGTAAGGGTTTTCACGGGGGGGTTGGTAAAAATGCCCGTGGACGGTTACGCAGACGCCCGTTGCGACTTTCTGGGGAAGCGCTTGGTTTGTTACCTCATTATTTGCCCGCTCTGCTGGGGCTGCGATTCCATCTGGGAAAGGCATTGCCACAGAAGATTCTTGAGGAATGGCATCAAAAGATGCAGCCATGAAGCGATCGCCTCCATTGTCGATAAATACAGCATGACTTGCGCGACAGATCTGACGACTGCTCAATCTGAAATGCCACGGATCGTCCAATTGTCTGCACAAGTCTGGTTTACAGTGAAACTTTTACAAAATCTAGCGTTGAGTCGGACAGCGAACTGAGCGATTTTGACGAGTTCCGCTCAACCTATGCAACTCAAATCCATGTTTATTGCAGCATATCTAAAATTAGTTGCGGATCGCTCTTAAGACCGATTAATCTTGGAAAAATTTAATACTTCGCAAACCCGTAACTTCTAGCTCGGCAACGCGGTTAAAAGGCTAACCGATTCACCTGGGGCGATCCCCTCGATTGTAATCGCCTCTTAATATCACGATATTGTTACAAAAATTTATTAAAATTATCTATGGGGATCGATTCTGGAGGTTTAACCCGTTTGGGCGATGGTTAGGTGAGAGTTGTCTTTTAAGATATGTGTATTGAGATTCACATCTGTTCTGATATATCAGGCTGATATCGATTGATGCTGGAATTATCTGCTCTGGGCTTACTGCAAAAACATCCCCTACACGGCTATCGCTTAAAGCAAGAGCTGGAGTTGTTTATGGGTAGCTGTATCAGCGTCAACTACGGAGCCATCTATCCCTTACTCCGGCGACTGCAAGAGCAGGGCAACATCGCCGCGATCGCTCCCGCAGAAGACAACGCCGGTCTCAGCCGTCGGATTTATCAGATTACCCCCAAAGGGCGCGATCGCTGGCACGAAAAGATGTTAGAGCATCCCCCAGAAAGCTGGGTGAATAGCCGATCTCGGTTTGCCATTAAATGCTTCTTTTTCAGCGAACTCACCGCCGTCGAGCGCATCAAACTCATCGAGCATCGACGCCTGAAATGTTGCTTGCGTCAAGCCGAACTTGAGGATCTTTCCCTCCCCGCCGATCCATACCAATGTCTGCTTTGGGAGCATCACCTCGCTCTTTTGCAAGCAGAAATTGACTGGCTAGACCAACTGCTCAAGCGAGAACTTCAACTCGCCGAAGCCCCCACCCAACGCTCCCAGGAGGTTCAATTTTCGACCTCTCAGTAATGACCTCCTCTCCTTGACTCAGCCCACCCTGAACAAAAAAGAAGCGATCTGATGGACCATCCGAATGCCGCCCAATCCGGCGTAAACCTTGAGGAAACCCCCTCAAACGCGATTGAATCTAATGATTACGAACTTGAGCCGCTCCCGAACTCGCGACGACAGCAACTGCGCCAGCGTAGCAAATGGCTTATCGGCTTAGGTCTTCTCCTGCTGATCGGTGGGGGAGGATTTATCGGTTGGCGACTGCTCGCCGGGGGCGCTCCCAGCCAACCCCCCGCCGCCGCGCAACAGCAAATGCAGGGCGCGCCGGTTGAAATTGCCACCGTTGAACGGCAATCTCTGGCCGAAACCTCCGATTTTGTCGGTACCCTAGAAGCACAACGCTCCGTCGATCTGCGTCCGGAAACCGAAGGTCGCATTAGCGAGATCCTCGTCCAAGCCGGGGACTTTGTGGAACAAGGTCAAGTCGTTGCTCGCTTGAGCAGCGACGAACTGCAAGCCCAACTGATGCAAGCGCGGGCAAATTTAGAACGCACCCAGGCTCTTTTAGCCGAACTCGAAGCCGGAACTCGGACTGAAGAAATTGCTCAAGCAGAAGCAACCCTCAACGCCCGAAGAGCGCAACTGCGAGACGCCAACTCAGCCCTGAATTTAGCGATTCGTCGCGTCGAGCGCAATCAAGTGCTAGTTCAGGAAGGGGCAATTCCCCGCGATACCTTAGATGAGCTACGCGATACCGCCGAACGCGCCCAAGCCCGCGTCCGCGAAACCGAATCGCAAATTCGCGAAGCCGAAGCTCGCTTGCAACAGCTAGAAAGCGGTGCTAGACCCGAAGAAATTCAACAGGCCCGCGCCCAAGTTGCAGAAGCCGCAGCCCAAGTGCGAGCCAATGAAGTGACTTTGCAAAATAGCGAAATCTTAGCACCCGTTGCTGGGTTTGTTGGTGACATTCCGGTGAAGGTGGGCGATTTTGTGAACCAGGGAGACAATTTAACCACCGTTACCCAAAATCAATCTTTAGATTTGCGTTTGGCGGTGCCTCTAGAACGCACCAATCAACTCGATGTGGGCTTGCCCGTGGAAATGACCGATACTCAAGGCAGGGCGATCGCTACTGGGCGGATTAGTTTTATCTCTCCCCAAGTGGATAGCAACTCGCAATCGATCTTAGCGAAGGCGACCTTTGATAACCCCGATGGGCGGTTGCGAACGGGTCAATTTGTGAAAGCGCGGATCGTTTGGAATCAAATTGAAAATGCGATCGCCATTCCCACCACCGCCGTCATCTACGAAGGTAGCGATCGCTATGTCTTCGTGGCCGATCTCAGCCAAGACCCCCCCGTAGCGCGGCGACAACCCGTACAGATTGGTCTGATTAAAGATGACCTCGTAGAAATCAGACAAGGCCTGAATGCGGGCGATCGCGTCATCACCTCCGGACGGCAACGCATTGGCGACGGCGCACCCATTGCCCCCAAAGAAGGAGACAACCCAACCCCAGATTCCGCCGCCCCGATCTAAGGCTAACCCCATCCGTCGATCGCTGTCCTGTTAGGTTGCGCCTGCGATGTTTACCAACTTCTTTATCAAGCGACCTGTCTTCGCTTCCGTCTGCTCCCTGATTATTATCCTGATCGGTTTAATCGGCTATATTCGCCTACCCGTCCAGGAATTTCCCAGTATTGACCCACCTGTCGTTAGCGTCAACACTGTCTATCCGGGAGCCAACCCGCAAATCGTTGAAACCGAAGTCACCGAAATCCTAGAAGCGGAAATTAACGGCGTAGAAGGGATTAAAACCCTCTCCTCCCAAAGTCGCGATTCCGTCAGTTCCATTACCGTCCAATTTGAACTCGACCGCGACCCCGATCTGGCCGCTCAAGACGTGCGATCGCGCGTAGACCGCGCCCTCGGTCGCCTGCCTAGCGATGTCGATCCCCCCATCGTCAGCAAAGAATCCGCCGACGCTTCCCCAATCATCTGGTTTGCCTTATACGGCGAGAACCAATCCACCCTCGAACTCAGCGACTACGCCGACCGCATCATCGTAGACGCCCTCGAAACCGTCAACGGCGTCAGTTCCGTCATCATCGGTGGCGAACGGCGCTACGCCATGCGCCTGTGGATTAGTCCGGTGCGCCTTGCCGCCCGCAACCTCACCGTCCTAGATGTCGAAAACGCCCTGCGCCGAGAAAACATAGAACTCCCCTCCGGTCGCATTCAAGGCAGCACCTCCCAATATTCCGTCCGCACCCTAGGGCGACTGCAAACCCCCGAAGAATACGAAGCCCTAATTCTGCGTCGCAACCCCGACGGCTCCCAAATCACCTTTAAAGATGTCGGACGCGCTGAAATTGGAGCAGAAGATACCGACTCTTTTGTCCGCTTTAACGGTCAACCTGCTGTTGGTTTAGGGGTGGTCAAACTCACCGGTTCCAACACCATCGCTGTTGCTGAAGGGGCGACAGCCCGGATGGAAGAACTTTCCCAAACCTTCCCCGAAGGGATGCGCTACGCGGTCGCCTACGATAGCTCGGAGTTCGTCGCCCTTGCTATTGATGAAGTTTGGGGTTCCCTGTACCTAGCCGTCTTTCTCGTCATCTTAATCATTTTCGTGTTCGTCCAAGATTGGCGAGCCACCCTGATCCCCTCCATCACCATCCCCATCTCCTTAATTGGGGTATTTGGGGTAATGTTTTTTCTCGACTATTCCATTAACACCCTGACCCTATTTGCCCTCACCCTAGCCACCGGATTAGTCGTAGACGACACGATCGTCGTTTTAGAAAACATCGTTCGCTACATTGAAGAAAAGGGTCACTCCCCCATGCAAGCTGCTCTTGAAGGGGTGAATGAAGTCGTCTTTGCTGTCATTGCCACCACCGTCGTTCTGATCGCCGTGTTTGTCCCCGTTAGCTTTTCTGGGGGGGTAACAGGTCGATTGTTTACAGAATTTGCCATTACCTTAGCCGGAAGCGTGGTGGTGTCCTCCTTCGTGGCGCTGACCTTAGCTCCCGCCTTGTCCGGTCGCCTGCTTCGTCCCCAAAAAGCCCGCATTCCTGGTATTTCTCAAATCTTAGATGTCATAGACCGGGGACTCAACTGGAGCCGCGACGCGTATGGCTCAACCCTGCGCCAAGCCATGCGGATCAAAGCCCTGGTTTTGGGCGTTTTGGTTTTACTCCTGTTTATGACCAGTTGGCTATTCAACTTACTCCCGCTTGAATTTCTCCCAACTGAAGATCGAGGAGCCGTCTTTACCATTGTGCGCGCCCCCGAAGGCGTCTCGATTGATTACACCGACCGCGTGATGCAGCAGGTGGAAGAGGCGTTTAGCCAAACCCCAGAAGTTCAAAGCTATTTTACCGTTGGGGCGCTGAGTAATGCAGGTCCCGGACAGGTGAATCAAGGGATTGCTTTTGTGCGGCTGCAACCGTATGCTGAACGGCGCAGTCCGGCTCAGTCGCAACAAGCCGTAATTGGTCAATTATTCGGCCGATTCTCCCAAATTACCGATGCGTTCGTTTTACCGATTAACCCCCCCGCTTTACCGGGTGCAGGTTTTTCTCAGCCTGTGGAGTTTGTTTTACAAGGATATAACCTTGAGGAACTCGCAGAAGCTTCTGGCAATCTAGCAGGGGCGGCTCGCGGTTTACCCCAACTGGTGAACGTCGATACGAATCTCAGGTTAAATCAACCAGAGGTGACAATTTCGATCGATCGTCCAGCCGCCGCCAACTTGGGAATTTCTGTTGAGGAAATTTCCCGAACCCTGCAAATTCTCCTAGGCGGACAACAGATTACTAACTTTAACCGGGAAAGCAACCGTTATGAGGTGATTGTCCAAGCTGAGGAACAATATCGTGCCTCTCCTCAAGATATCAATCAGCTTTACATCCGCACCAACACAGAATCGGCTCAGATGATCCCGTTAAGTTCGGTGGTGAATGTGGCAACATCCACGACACCGCCGCAAATTAACCACTATAACCGCTTCCGTTCGGCAACCATTGAAGGATCTCCCGCGCCCGGTGTCAGTTTAGGGGCGGCGTTGGATGCTCTAGAAAATTTAGCTCGCCAACAACTTCCGCCCAGCATTAGCACAACTCTGGCGGGAACTTCTCTAGAGTTTCGAGAAGCCGGACAAGCAATTCTGTTTATGTTTGGGTTGGCATTGGCGTTTATTTTCCTGACCTTAGCCGCCCAGTTTGAAAGCTATCTCGATCCGGCAATTATTCTCTTGGCGGTGCCCTTGTCTCTATTAGGGGCGTTTGCGGCGCTGTGGGTATTTGGCTTACCGTTGAATGTTTACAGTCAAATTGGGTTAATTATGTTGATTGGGTTGGCCTCTAAAAACTCAATTTTGATTGTGGAATTTGCCAACCAGTTGCGCGAAGATGGCTTACCTCCCATGAAGGCAGCAATTGAAGCAGGAAGAACGCGGTTCCGTCCGATTCTGATGACGGCGTTTTCTACTATTTTTGGTCTGCTGCCTTTGGTTGTCGCGACGGGTGCAGGTGCGGTGGCGCGGGTTTCTATTGGGGTGACGGTTGTCGGCGGGATGTTAATTTCAACGTTGCTGTCGCTGTATGTTGTTCCGGTGTTTTACGTGCTGGCTACCAGTCTGCAACTTTGGATTATGAATCGCTTTGCTGGAGAGAAAACGACGAAGAAAGTTTCATAAAATCGCATCTTTGGTCTGAAAGTCTGTGTGAGTTTAAGGGCTGACACGGACTTTTTTATGGGTTTGAAGTATTCTGTGTTTTCACCAAACCAACCGATACGAGTCAGCTTGAGGGGCGATCCGGTTGGGCATTGGCTGCACATTGTCGGTGAGAGCGATCGCTTGCTTCCTCTGTTACTCTTGCTAGAGGCGGCTTGAGTTGGAAAGGGAAAAGTGCTGTCGGTAATGAGGATAGAAAAAAGTGTCTAATCTAGGAATCTAACGGAGGTCTGGCGGGTTTGGTTGGCTTCTCGGTTGAGATCGTAACCTAAGCGACGGGCTTGACTGGCTCGAAATCCGGTTTCTGCTAATTGAGAGGCGCTGATATTGTGGCAAAGCGCCCAGTACAAGGCATCAACTTCTGCTTGGAAGCTGGAAGGAGATACGCCTGGGCTGAGATGGTTAATGATGTATTCATTGCCCGCAAAATCGACAGCCGTTGGGCGTTCTGTGGAACAGAGGATTTGGGTGGGGGCTTCTGCCAGTATCCATTCTCCTTCCGTTTCGCCCATAGCTGAATGTTGAGTGAGAATTTCGGCTTCATAAAGGCGTTCTCTGCCTGCTTCCTGCACCAAGTTGTTAAAGGTGTAGTAGCTGCTCATGCATTCTCCCATCCGGCAATAACTGACTAGAGGGGTTAAGTTGTTATCAACAATGGCCGTTTCTAGGGCTTCTCGCCGGAGCATTTCGACTTCCGATCCTTCTAGGGCAATGGTTTCAGCTTGTGCGGGAAGATCGTCGGGTGCGTCCGAGGTTTCTCGAATAGGGGGATCGGGAGAGGGGGCAGCAATCGACGTTTCCCCGATAGGGTTGGCGGTGAGAGAGGTAGAAGGGTTTGTACATCCAAAGGTGAGTGCGAGGGCGATCGCCAGGGTCAGTTTTAACCTGGGCTGCGCGATAGAATGTTTAGGATGTTGACGCGTGAAATGCATATTCAACTTGTAAGTTTGCAATCCCCAAAGCATAACGGGGAAAGCAAAAGCTCTTCAACTGAGAAATCCTCAAATTTACATCATAAGTGGAGAGGCGATCGCTAAATCGCCTCTCCCTCTGTAACCGTCAATTCTCTGCTTGAGTTGTTTTTTGATAGCGGATTAATGGATAATGCCGCGATACTTTAAGGCTTGTCGAGAGGTGACAACGCTAGGGTTAACGAGGCGACGAACTTGGTATTTTTGACCCAAAAATTGGGCGGTGACATCTGAAGGAATCGTTTCAGCGGTGCAAGGCTCGTTATTGTAGGAAATACCGCGATAAGAGAGTTGCATGGGTTACACCTGCCTTGGTTAACAGGTCTATCTTGGCTGAGGATATCCCAGGATGGGTTTGATTTAAATCCAAGCTCAGACTGAGTTTAGTCGAAAAATAGGGTGAGGAGACTCACGCCTGTTGGCGATCGCTATCAAGCTTTTAGAGAAGGCAGATAACTGACAATTCCAGGAAACAAAATAATCAACACCAAGACCAGCAATTGCAGCAATATGAAGGGAATGGCACCTCGATAAATATCGGTTGTGGAGATAGCAGGAGGGGCAACTCCGCGCAAGTAAAATAGGGCAAACCCAAACGGTGGGGTAAGGAAGGAGGTTTGCAGATTTGCCCCTAGGATGACACCAAACCAAACTAAATCGAGGTTGAGTTGTTGGGCGACGGGTACTAAGAGGGGAATGACAATAAAGGCGATCTCAAAAAAGTCGATAAAGAACCCCAGAATAAAGATAACTAACATGCTGACGAACAGAAAGCCGAACTGACCGCCTGGGAGATTGGTTAACAGATCGAAGATAAAGCGATCGCCATTTAGTCCCCGAAACACCAGCGAAAAGGCCGTAGAGCCAATTAAAATAAACATCACCATGCTAGTGGTTCGCAGCGTTGCATCGCAGACATTTTGCAAAGCGATCCAACTGAGTTTACGATTGACCGCAGCAAGCGCGATCGCCCCCACGCATCCCACCGCCCCTGCTTCTGTCGGTGTTGCCACGCCAAAGAAAATACTCCCCAATACCAATAAAATCAACACCAAGGGCGGAATCATCACTCGCACCACCCGGATCGCTAGGGCTTTTGCGCCAATGGAACGTATCTCTAGGGGTAAAGATGGCGCAACATCCGGTCGTAAAAACGCCACAATCAAAACATGGGCCGCGAACGCCCCCGCCATCATCAAGCCGGGAATCATCGAACCGATGAACAAATCGCCCACAGAAATGCCCAATTGATCGCCCAGAACCACCAGAACCACAGACGGCGGAATAATTTGTCCCAGGGTACCGGAGGCGACAATCACCCCGGCTGCGAGTTGTTTGTTATAGCCGTAGCGCAACATAATCGGTAAGGAAATTAATCCCATTGCCACCACCGTAGCGGCGACGACGCCTGTGGTGGCTGCCAGCAAAGCCCCCACCAATACCACAGCTAAAGCCAGTCCTCCCCGCAAGCGCCCAAATAAGATTCCCATCGTTTCCAGCAAGTCTTCGGCAATGCCAGATTTTTCGAGCATCGAACCCATGAAGATAAAGTAGGGGATGGCCAGCAGGGTATAGTTTGCCATAATCCCAAAGATCCGTTGCGGCATTGCGGTCATAAACAGGGGATTAAAGACGCCCAAAGCAATGCCAATAGACCCAAAGAGAATCGCCACTCCCCCAAGCGAGAAAGCCACCGGATAGCCCAAGGAGAGCAAAACCAGCGCCCCAGCGAACATCACCGGGCCTAACCATTCATACGCTAAGGTCATGTTCTTCCTCTGGGGATGCAAGGGTTCCGGTAAAAATCGCCCAATTCTTAATCGCCTCAGAAATCCCTTGCAGGATGAGGAGGGCAAAACTGACTAAAATGGCGGTTTTGATGGGATAGCGGGGCAGTCCGCCCGGATCGGGGGACTGTTCTAAGATTGCCCAAGAGTTGCGAACGGCCCCCCAGGAAAAGTAGATCGCCAGGGCGCTAAAGGGGATGAGAAAAAAGAGGGCACCGAGGAAGTCAATTAAAGCTTTGCGCTTGCGCCGCCATGTACTGTAAAAGACATCTACGCGGACGTGTTCGTTATGTTTGAGGGTGTAGGCGGCACCGAGAAGAAAGATCAGGTCAAAAATGTACCACTGGGTTTCAATCAGGGCGTTGGAAGTGAGGTTTTGTCCAATGGCGTAACCCAAGTAGCGGCCGATGACGTTCCAAACACCGACGAGAACCATCAACAGCACGAACCATAATATTAAGCGGCCGAGACGCTCAATCCAGGTATCGATGATGCGGGCAAGATGAAGCAGGGTTTCCACGTTTCAACTAGGGCTAGGTGGGGATAAATTTCAATATTTTAGGGAAATTTCCGGTTGAAACGCTTAATCTCTACGAATCTTTTCAGGAGTCGGGAAACTCTGGAATCACCCATTGGGGCGGTTGCATCCGTTTTTTGCGGATGGCTTCTTCGGCAATTTCTAGCATTTGATCGAGAGAAGTCTCTTGGATGAATTGCGAAGCTTGGGCAGCATATTCTTTATTTGGACAGCGATCGCCTAAAACGCAGCCATTGACGCAGGCTTCTGCACAATTGATGGTTGTCGGGTCCACGATGTTCTCCTTTGGGGCCTTACGGGTCGGCCATAACTTCGCGACGGGAAACTTTAAAAGATTCTAGCGCGATCGCGATCCCAAAAAAGGAGTCAGAGGTTGTCCCCTGACTCTGGCAATCACCTGAATTTCGCCAATTCATCTTTCTGGTCCGATCGCGGCTCATCCGGAAGCGATCGCGATGAGTTTACGTAATAATACGGCTTTACTTGCTGAAGACAAGGATTAAAAATACCCGGAAAATTTAAGCCAGAGCGATCGCCATCTGCACAAGATTAACGCCACCTGCGGGATATCGCAACGGGATGGCACCTCCCAATCGACCTGAAAAGATAGGTGCCTTTTAGATTTCGCATCCCCCGAAAGAAGGAAAAACATCCTCCAATGGTCAAACTCAGACTTTCTCAACCCTGAAACCGCAATTTAGCTTGCCTTCAAGAAGAAATCGCGGTTTTCTGCTTCTAGCCTGCACTTATCGCTGATTTCTTGAGCCATTCTCCCGTAGCGGCTCAAAGTTGATGGGTTTATCCGGAACTTGCAAATTGACTGCTCAAAAGCCGGATCGCAGGGTACCCAAACCTGGTAAATTGACCGAGTATTGACCCAATTAAGTTTACTGAAGCGAGTATGAAAGTCCTAGTTATTGGTGGCGATGGTTACTGCGGTTGGGCAACAGCCCTCTATTTGTCAAATCGCGGCTATGAAGTGGGCATTCTGGACAGCCTCGTTCGGCGTCACTGGGATCTCGAACAGTGTATCGAAACCCTAACGCCGATCGCGCCAATTCAGCAACGCCTGCAACGCTGGACAGATTTGACCGGCAAAAACATCGAACTCTTCATCGGCGACATTAACAACTACGATTTCCTCGTCAAGTCTCTGCTGGAGTTTGAACCCGAAGCCATTGTCCACTTTGGCGAACAGCGTTCCGCACCGTTCTCAATGATCGACCGCGAACACGCCGTTCTCACCCAAGTGAACAACGTTGTGGGCAACCTGAACATCCTATACGCCCTGCGCGATCATTTCCCCGACTGTCACCTCGTCAAACTAGGGACAATGGGAGAATATGGCACCCCCAACATTGACATTGAAGAAGGCTACATCACCATCGAGCATAACGGGCGCAAAGACACGCTTCCTTATCCCAAACAGCCGGGAAGTTTCTATCACCTGTCTAAAGTCCACGACTCGCACAATATTCACTTTGCTTGCAAGATTTGGGGACTGCGCGCCACCGATCTCAACCAAGGCGTGGTGTATGGCGTTCTCACCGAAGAAACCGGGATGGACGAGTTGCTGATCAACCGCCTCGATTATGATGGCATTTTTGGGACAGCGCTGAACCGTTTTTGCATTCAAGCGGCTGTCGGACATCCCCTCACCGTATACGGAACGGGCGGACAAACGCGGGCATTCTTAGATATCCGGGATACCGTACGCTGCATCGAGATTGCGATCGCCAATCCGGCAAATGCGGGTGAATTCCGCGTATTTAACCAATTTACCGAAATGTTTAGCGTCGGCGATCTGGCCTTAATGGTGAAGAAAGCGGCCACTTCTGTCGGATTAGATGTTGAAATCAACAACCTCGATAACCCCCGCGTTGAAAAAGAAGAGCATTACTTTAATGCGAAAAACACCAGCCTTTTGAGTTTGGGTCTACAACCGCATTATTTGTCGGATTCTCTGTTAGACTCGCTGCTGAACTTTGCCGTCAAATACAAACATCGGGTCGATCAAAAACAAATTCTCCCTAAAGTTTCTTGGCATCGAAAGTAAGCAAACCCACCCAATGCGTGAGGCGGTATGACTCAGCGAGAAGCGCGATCGCCCTTTGCAGTTCCCAAGCTGGATCGATCCCTAGGAGTGCAAAGGTTAGTCCTCCTGAGTCTCGATCGCAGTCCCACCTCGCGCGGGTTCTTTAAGCTACTGGGTTAGCTTCTATACATGCATGATTCAGGAGTTCAAAAGCACTTCAATTGATAGATTCCTAGAAAAACTCAGATCGTTCGCGGTTGGGCAAAAGGCATGGGATTATGAATAGAGAACCTCATGCTTGGTTTTGTCATTCATCGCATCTCCTGCCTGAAGAGTCGAATGTCTAGACTCGCGTTTAATCGATCGTCATCGTAGCAACACTTATGCGAATTGCGCTTTTCACCGAAACTTTTTTACCGAAAGTGGATGGGATTGTGACTCGCCTGCGCCATACTGTAGATCACCTGCAACGTTCGGGGGATCAAGTGATGGTATTCTGTCCAGACGGAGGTCTGAGCGAATACAAAGGCGCACAAATCTGCGGCGTTTCCGGTTTCCCCTTACCGCTGTATCCCGAATTGAAAATGGCCTTACCGCGTCCTTCCATTGGCTACGCGCTAGAAGATTTTCAACCGGATATTATTCACGTAGCGAACCCCGCCGTTTTAGGTGTCGCTGGACTGTATTACGGTAAAAAATTAAATATTCCTCTAGTTGCCTCCTACCATACCCACCTCCCCAAATACTTGCAGCATTATGGGTTAGCCATGCTAGAGGGCGTGCTGTGGGAACTGCTGAAATCTATGCACAACCAGGCCGAGTTAAACCTGTGTACCTCAACGGCTATGGTACAGGAATTGGTGAACCACGGAATTGAGCGCGTAGACCTATGGCAGCGGGGCGTGGATACCGAAATGTTCCAACCCACCCTCGCCAGTTCGCAAATGCGCGATCGCCTCTCCCAAGGCCACCCAGAAGCCCCTTTACTCCTCTACGTCGGGCGCTTGGGTGCCGAAAAAGAAATCGATCGGATTAAGCCCATCCTAGAAGCCATTCCCAACGCCCGTTTAGCCTTAGTCGGCGATGGTCCTCACCGCCAAGCCCTAGAAGCCCATTTTGCAGGCACTCCCACTCATTTCGTCGGCTACCTCCAGGGGTTAGAACTCGCGTCTGCCTTTGCCTCAGCCGATGCCTTTATCTTCCCCTCCCGGACTGAAACGTTGGGGTTAGTTCTGCTTGAAGCAATGGCTGCTGGATGTCCTGTCGTCGCTGCCGCGCGGGGCGGTATTGTTGATATTGTCACCGATGGGGTGAATGGCTGCTTATTTGACCCCGATGAGGAACAAGGTGCGATCGCTGCCACCCAACGCCTCCTCAATGATGCCAGTATGCGCGAACTGCTGCGACAAAACGCCCGCGCCGAGGCCGAACGCTGGAGTTGGAGTGCGGCAACGCGTCAACTGCGACAATACTATCAATCCGTTCTTCATCCCTCCCAGCAGTTTACGGCCGCCTAACTCGTGTAGTTTTCCGGCAAACTTGGGCATACTTGAAGGTAGGGCGAGTTTTCTCGCCCTACACTTGTCTATCAGCCCTCAGTTCCCTGCTATCTTCATAGCCACCTGTCCGATTTCATGGAAAAACGGAACCGAAGAATTGAAAACCAAGTTAACATTCTGTGTGTAAGGTAGCGTAGCCCTAACTCTACCCAATTGTTCGACTTAAGGGCGTCCCTGTTTGGATCTCCGGGCTAGGTTAAGCTCGTTGAAGCGGCATCATCATGACACTTCCTAACACTACTGGCAGCGTTCTTGCAACCTTAGCTCAAGTTAACTTGATGGGTGCCCTAACACAACGGGTCAAAACCCTGCGCGTTCCAGAGTTTGTTTGCCTGCTAGATTTCATTACCGCAGAGTTTCAGCAATTTCTTAGGGCGATCGATCTGATCAACAACGAAGCCCTAGAATCCATGCTGGAACAGATTCTAGATGCCTTAACCCTCAAAATTGGGCAAATTCTACAAGCCGACCGTACCACCATCTTTCTAGTCGATGGCGAAAAAGGACAGCTTTGGTCAAAAATTAGTCACTCTGAAACCGCAAAACCCATAGAAATTCGGATTCCCCTCAATATTGGCATTGCCGGTCATGTCGCTTCTACGGGTCAATGCCTCAATATCAGCCATGCGTCTTCCCATCCCCTGTTTAACAAAGAACTCGACAAGCAAATGGGATACCACACGCGCAACTTGCTGTGTATGCCCATTATGAGCAGTAAAAACCAAGTGGTGGCTGTTGTTCAACTTTCCAATAAAGCCGGGGATGAACCCTTTAATGAGGAAGACGAACAGACCTTTCGCGATTTTGCCTCCTCGATTGGGATTATCTTAGAAACCTGTCAATCTTTTTACATGGCTGCCCGCAACCAACGCGGGGCCGCTGCGCTATTAAAAGCCACCCAAACCCTAGGACAGAGTTTGGATGTGGAAACCACCCTGAAGTCGGTGATGGAACAGGCGCGGGAATTAATGCAGGCCGATCGCAGTACGCTATTTTTGTTACGCAAGGAAAGCGGCGAACTGTGGACGAAGGTGGCGACAGCCGACGGAATGACGATGATGGAAATTCGCATTCCGGCGAATAAGGGAATTGCCGGGTATGTGGCTTCGACGGGTGAGGTTTTAAATATCCCTAATGCCTATGAAGATCCGCGTTTTGACCCCAGTACGGATAAGCGGACGGGTTATGTGACGCGCAATATTTTATGTATGCCCGTGTTTAACTCAACGGGGGATTTAATTGGGGTTAGTCAGTTAATTAATAAGCATCAGGGCAGTTTTACCAGTTCTGATGAAGAGTTTATGCAGGCGTTTAATATCCAGGCGGGAATTGCGCTGGAAAATGCCAAGTTATTTGAAAGCGTTTTACAAGAAAAGCAGTATCAAAAAGATATTCTGCAAAGCTTATCGGATGCGGTGATTTCGACGGATATGCAGGGCCGGATCGTGACGCTGAATGAGGCGGCGCTAGAACTGTTAGGCTGTCCGGTTCATAAGTCGGCGGGTAAGGTGAATCTGCAATTATGGGAAAGTAAGCTGTTAGGTCGCTATGTTTGGGAGGTGGTATCGGTCGAACATTTGCAAATGCGACTGATGGATAGCTTAACCTATGGCACGCGGCAATACGTGCCGGAACAGACGCTGACGGTCGGTTTGTATTGCTTAAATGATGGCAATAATAGCGTGTCGCTGGAGGATGCAGGGATTTGTATTTTAGCGATTCGCGATCGCCATAATCCAGAACTCTATGTTCCCTGGAACGATCTCGAAACCTTGCAAAATGGCTACCAGGGATATCTGAATAAGGCGCAAGTCCGCCCTATTGAACGCAGTATTAACTTGACGGTGAACCCACTAACGAATCCCGATGGTGCAGTACGCGGGGGGCTGGTGGTGCTTGAGGATATTAGTCAAGAAAAGCGGATGAAAACCACCATGTATCGCTACATGAATCCGGGGGTGGTGGAACAGGTGATGGCGCGGGGTGAAGATGCGCTGATGGAAGGGGAACGTAAGGATGTTACTATCCTGTTTTCCGATATTCGCGGCTACACCACCTTAACGGAAAATTTGGGCGCTCAAGAGGTGGTGCGGCTGCTGAATCAGTATTTTGAGACGATGGTGGAGGCGGTGTTTAATTATGAGGGAACGCTCGATAAGTTTATTGGCGATGCGCTGATGGCGGTGTTTGGCGCGCCGCTTCCGGTGGAAAATCATGCGTGGATGGCTGTTCAGTCGGCGCTGGATATGCGGCGGCGGTTGAAGGAGTTTAATAATAAGCGGTTTATGGAAAATCAACCGCAAATTCGGATTGGCATTGGGATTAGTTCTGGTGAGGTGGTATCGGGAAATATTGGTTCCCAAAAGCGGATGGATTATACGGTGATTGGTGATGGGGTGAACCTGAGTTCGCGTTTGGAAGGGGTGACAAAAGAATACGGCTGCGATATTATTATCAGCGAGTTTACCTATCATCACTGTCGCGATCGCATTTGGGTGCGGGAACTCGATAAAATTCGGGTGAAGGGGAAAAATGAGGCGGTTAGCGTTTACGAACTGATTGGCGATCGCAACGAACTTCTAGAAACCCAAACTCGCAAGTTTCTTGACCTCTATAGCTTAGGCCGTTCTGCCTATATCAGTCGCGATTTTATTGAAGCGATCCATTATTTTGAACAAGCCAAACACTTGCAACCCAACGATCGCGCTGTGGAAATTCACTTAGAGCGATCGCAGGGATTTCTGACCAGTCCACCTCCCCTAGCCTGGGATGGGGCACACACGCTCACCACAAAATAAAACATTAGTCAATTACTTTTAGCCAGCCGCGACGCACGCCATGAAATAGCCTGCGGATCGTGTAACGATCTTCTGGTGTCACCGTTTCTGTAAACCAGTCTGAGGAGAGCAGCCGCAAGTGAAAGCGGCTGATTTGTCGCGTTGTAAACGCCTGAGCGTAGAGCGATTGAAGCTGTTCTTGGATAACCTTTGACATTTGGCGATTAGGAGTAGGAGTGATATTAGGCGGCTGCATAAGTTGAATAGAGTTTCCTAAAACTTAAGCTTTTCCTTAAATTCCTGTCACCTCTCATCGGACAGATCTAGGTATCTAGAAAGATGAAACTGGATTAATAAGCACCAACCCCCTCTAAAAACGGATGAATCAGAAATTTGGGTAGGAAGCGATTGTGGCAGATCCGAGAGAACTCGTGGCAACATGGAAATGCAGATTTTGCGCGATCGCCTTCCCGTTCAAGACTCAAGATGATTCTGAAAACAGTCCTCCTTGCTACTTTATGGGTCGTGCTGGCGGCCTGTAGCCCCGCCCCGATTCCCCCCCAGGAGAATGCATCTTCTGCGATAGAGTCCTTTGTTTTCAAGGCTAAACCCGGCTCTCAAGGGCAATATTTAGAAAAACCGATCGTCAGCGCTACGGGCGGTGAAGGTGAAATTACCATCAATGCGACACTTTCCACCCCCGATCCGTGCCACCAACTGACAGGAACCGCCCAACAAAATGGCAATCAATTGACGGTACGCGCGATCGCCACTCCTCAATCGGAAGGGGCTTGCGTCATGACCCTTGGTAATTTTAACTACGAAGCCAGAATAACCGACCTTCCCCCCGGTCGCTACCAGCTTGAAGTCATCCACGAATATCCCAACGCCGGATGGGAAGAGGGTACGGTACTCAGTCAGACGGTTGATGTCAGCTAATTGATAAAGAGAGACAACGCGGGTCAGAATGTAGTATATTCTGTACTATAGAAACTTGTGACTTCCCACGCCGAAATGAAGTAGCGACGCCACACCGATAGACAATAGCAGCAGCAGGTCAGAGAACAGTAAGCTGCTCGGAATATGTATGCAAATTTGATAACTTGGAGGCAGTCGATATGCCACAATCGCCTTATTTATCGGCGTTTGGCTTAACGTATGAACTTCCGGGCGATCGCACGCTCTTCCAAAACGTGCAACTCAGCCTTGCTGAGGGCGATCGCGTGGCGCTTGTGGGTGCCAATGGTGTCGGAAAATCAACACTTCTGAAAATTCTCGCTGGGAAAATCGAGCCGAGTCGCGGTTCTGTGCAGCGCCATTGCCCCCTCTACTACTTACCCCAAATCAGCACCCTCCAACCGCAAATCAAAGGCGATCGCTTGCAAGATTTTCTGTTTTCCCTCTCGGATGAGTGGTGGCAAATTAGCGAGATCCTCGAAACCCAGTTTAATACCGTATTGGACTGGTCTTTATCGCTAGACCAACTCAGCGGCGGCGAATTGACTAAACTGTTTCTTGCCATTGGGTTAGCCCAACACCCCAAGGTTTTGCTACTTGACGAACCGACCAATCACCTCGATTATCTTGCCCTAGAAGAACTCTCGCAATTTCTCCAACATTTTGCAGGAGCGTTTGCGATCGTTTCTCACAAGCCTTTCTTTCTCGATCGGGTGGTTGAAACCACCTGGGAACTCACGCCCGACGGGGTTAACCTCTATGGGGGGAACTTCTCGTTATACCGAGAACAGAAACACTCCCGATTATCGGCAAGATGGCGATCGCACGAAGTTGCTAAAAAAGAACTCAAACGGGCTAAAACTTCGGCCCAACAAGAGCAGCAACGCGCAGCTCAATCTCGTCGTAACGGTCGCCATCAAGCCGGGAGTATGCCTAAAATCCTGGCCGGGGGGCTAAAACGTAAAGCGGAAGTCACCGCCGGGAAACTCAAGCAAAAGCACGCTGCTGCGATCGCCGAGACCACTCAAAAAGTAACTCAGACTAAGATCCGCACCCAGAAAGCCACCAGCATCCAGCTTGAATCCACCCATCCCCAGCATAAAAATCTGATTGCTATTCAAGGGGCAAATCTTTGGGTTGGCGATCGCCTTTTGATTGAAAATATTCAGTTTCATCTCGCGTTTGGGGAACGAGTGGCGATCTCAGGAACAAATGGTTCGGGGAAATCCTGTTTGGCACAAGCCATTCTTAACCGGGAAGGAACGCCCGCTTTTCTAGAATCGGGTGAAGTCCTCCTTTCTCCAACCCTGAAAGCGGTCTATCTCGATCAGACCTATGAATGGGTGAATCGAGATTTCACGATTTTAGAGAATATGCAAGCCGCCAATCCCGATTTAGAGTATCAATTGCTCCGACAGCAGCTTGGACATTTTCTCTTCTTCAATGATGAGGTTCATAAACCCGCATCAGTCTTGAGTGGCGGCGAATTAGCAAGATTGGCACTAGCAATGTTAGGGATTGCTCAGATTGATTTGCTGATTCTCGATGAACCCACAAACAATCTAGATATTCCGACCGTAGAGCAGATGGTAGAAGCGGTTAATGAATACCGTGGCGGACTGTGGGTGATTTCCCACGATCTCGATTTCGTCCGCCGCATTCAAATTACAGACTCCTATCATCTACATCTGCGATCGCTACAAAGAACCCAGTATTTGCCAGATTCCAGCCAAGAATACTATGAGGAGCTAAGGCAAAGAACCGCATTCAACAACATCGTGGGGTAGCAAGCAACGGTTTGACGCGGGTTGACTCACCTCTAAATCTAACATCTGGTATAGGCGCTGCTCTGGGGAACGACATTACCATGAATCTTAGTTTTATTGGGAATTAAGTTCATGTCCTCTCAACTCAACCGCGACCTAGAGAACCTTGAGACGAAACAAACAACATTATTCGATCTCACCTTTCGAGACAGTGAAGGCAGAATTGTCATTGCTCAGATGCCAAATTTACCGATTCTGACGGCGTTAGCAGCGACTTTACTGCAAGCGTTGCTTCCGAGTGGCAATCTGCAAACCGCACTCACTCTAGTGGCATTTGGCGCTTTCTTTACCTGGGCGTGGCAAGAACTCTTTGAGGGGGTGAATTACTTTCGGCGATCGCTGGGTTTGATGGGGCTAGTCAGCGCGATCGCGCTAGGGCTTTATCTTAGCTAGATCCACTCAGTCTATTAAGCAAACCTAAAACTTCTCTCCCTTAGAGAATCCCTAAACCCAAAATCAGGTACGATGAACTGAAATTTACAGAACAATCGCATTCAAATTATTTGTGAAACGTTTATTTCAAATCAAAACATCGACTGATTCTTCAGAAGAATCCAGGATTCATGAAGATATTTTAGGAGTCGATCGACCCTTACAGATTTATTTAGAACATCTAGCTCCTCAAGCAGACGCCATTTTCAGCTTGAAAGCGCAGGGAGAAATCGAAATTTACTCCCAAACTCATCAACGCATTGAAACCCCCGCATTCGTTCCGCTCAAACAGCTTCCTACCATTACTCTAGTTGCCAGAACTTTTAGCGATCGCCTGAATGACCGCTCTTTAGAAATTACTTTTCAAGATGAGATAGGTCATCCCCTCAGGCAAGTTCACCTCAAATTCACCTGCGTGCGAATTTGTTTAGATGTGGATGCCGATCGAGATGGAGTTGTCGATCATAATAATCCACATAAGGGAAGTTGGAAATGGGGAAGAGAGGGTCATGGGGCTATTCTTATTGTAAATACAGACCGAGATTCCGCTCATTTTGAAAGTCAATCTGATGAGGCAGATCGGCTAAGAGGCTTGCTAGATTTGCAAGTTTCAAGCTTTATGATTGTTCGCAGAGCAGGGCTTAAAGAATTACCCTTGGGTTGCGAACTTTACTTATCGGTAAGTCAAGAAACGGCTCAACGCATTTGTATTTATGATGAACTTGAAGAGGGTGGAAATAAATTAATTAGTCCAAAGAAAACCAAAGCAAAAATCAAGGAGACCGATCGAGATATTCTTTTAGCAGTTAAAGGACTCAGTTATCCGGATATAGATTTTGATGGCTTGGTTGAAATTACGTTAAGTCTAGTCAAAGATAGAGAAACAATTTATAGCGATCGCGTTATTTTTCGGGTTGCGCCCTGGATGATGACCTCGAACACCTTATCGCCCCTCATGGTCTTTGTTTCGCGTTTATCTCAAGGGGATAATGAAACCTTTATCGAGGAACTCAGAAAGGTCGCTGCTCAAGCCAACGTACAACTCGATCCCGTTCCCTACGAGTATCACAAAGACGATCCCTGGATGCAAGACGAGATTGAAATTGGCTACACTCAAGCCCCTGGCAAATTCATTCATGTCGTGTTAGACTCTCCGCGCGATCGCGGTTTAGATCATCTTACTAACCGCCAACTCATCAGTAGTAGCTTTGGGTATGTCATCCGTAAAAGTCGCCATTCAGCCACCAAAAACCCCTACGCCGCCGCCAAATTACACGCGCA
>JAAHGE010000230.1 GCA_010672635.1 Desertifilum sp. SIO1I2
TCAGTCAGATCGAGGGGTTGAGGCTGTTGAGTCAATAGTTGCCACAGCCCTTCCTGGTTTAGCATAGAATTGCTTCCCTGCATACTATCATCCCCTTGATGACTGGGCGATTTAGCTTCTGTAATCCCGTCGCTGGTTAGTAAAAAGACCTCGCCAGATGAAAGGGTGAGGCGTCCAGCTTGTCCTTTCCAAGTCGGCAAAATTCCGAGGGGAATTCCGCGAGTTTTCAAGAAATTAGGTTCTACAGTTAAAGCATTTCCGGGTTGAGAAAGCTCCGATAGAACTTGGCGATGAGACCAAACAATGGGATAAATATGCCCAGCATTGGCATACACTAACTCCCCAGTTGAGGGAGTATAACGAGCCAGAGCCATCGTGATAAAGCAGTTATTACTGACTAAATCTTCAAGCAGGGAACTATTTAAGTTTTGCATGACGATGTTCGGTTCGAGCGAGCCTTCTTGAGATAGCTCGCGACGCAGTACCGAGATCGCACTTGCCATAAACAAAGCCGCAGGAACGCCTTTTCCGGAAACATCGCCAACCGCCAGCCAAATATCGCCGTGGGGGTGAACGTAGACTTCAAAGAAGTCGCCTCCTACTTCTCGCGCCGGGTAGCAGCAGGCTTGAATGTTCAGACCCTCGATTTCTGGCCAGCTTTGGCGCAGGAGGTTGGTTTGAATTTGGCGGGCGACTTCAAGTTCGGCCCGCAGTTGTAAGGCTTGTTCTTGCGATCGCTGATAGAGTTTCGCCTGAGACAACGCTAAAGCCGCTTGTTCGGCGACTCCTTCGAGGAGGCGAATA
The DNA here is from genome assembly GCA_010672635.1 of Desertifilum sp. SIO1I2. Classification (GTDB taxonomy): domain Bacteria; phylum Cyanobacteriota; class Cyanobacteriia; order Cyanobacteriales; family Desertifilaceae; genus Desertifilum. The sequence goes on from JAAHGE010000230.1 coordinate 805, forward strand.
TCTTCTGGAGGTAAACGCGAGTGATTGCCATACTGATAGACATACAGAATGGCGAGAAAATCCTGCTGATAGGTCAGCGGTACCATCAGTTGCAACGTCAGATTATCATCGCTTTCTTGGGTAATTAGGGTTTCGCGACTTTGGAGAATCTGTTGCAAGCTGGCTTCAATAGCTTCTGAAGAAGGAGCATTGGGGTCAGCTTCAGCGTCCGCAGCTTGATAGCAGAAGCTTTCGGGCGCAAGGCGATCGCCTTCAATCGGTCGCAGCAAACAGTAACTCGCATCAAAGGTCTGACCAATAGTCTCGACAATGGTTTGGAGCATACTGCGATAGTCCAAAGACTCGCGAATGGCACTCATCACCGCATTCATCAGCAATTCGCGCCGCAGAGTTCTTCGCAGTTCGTTGGTTCTTTGTTTAATGACTTGGTAGGTTTCGGCCGCTTGCTTAACCACGGCCATCAAGTCGGTGGGGTTCCAAGGTTTGACAATATACTTGAACACCTTTCCGGCGTTAATGGCTTCTACTAAGTCTTCAACATCGGTGTAACCTGTTAGGGGTTCCAAGGTTTGACAATATACTTGAACACCTTTCCGGCGTTAATGGCTTCTACTAAGTCTTCAACATCGGTGTAACCTGTTAAAAGAATCCGGATCGTATCCGGAAACCGCTCTACCGTTTTGCCTAAAAATTCAGTTCCGTTCATTTCCGGCATCCGTTGGTCGGAAATGATTACAGCCATTTCTCCTTCTTGATCGAGAATTTGCAGGGCATTTTTGGCGCTATCTGCCCGAAAAACTTGAAAGTCGCGGCGAAACGTCCGGTACAGCAAATCGAGGTTGTCGCGTTCGTCGTCAACCACTATTAATTTGAGTTTGCGCCCATCTCCCTGACTCATGCCGTACTTTACTCCCGGTAAATTTGACTTTTGTTGGCTTGATTTGAGTGAATCTCATGAGTCTGCATTTACAGCCAATTCATACCGATTTTAGTTTGCGATTGTTGCCCCAGTCAGATTTTTATCCGAATTTCAAACAACTCCGCAAATTTTCGACCTTTTTTCACGAAAAAATGCAAAGTTATTAATGACGCGGGGGTCTGTTTTTAACTTTGCATTTCTCAGGTACGGTTCGGTACTAGCCGACTAAACCCGAACGCAAGGCTCGAACTGCGGCTTGGGTGCGGTCATCAGCACAGAGCTTGTTGAGAATATTGCGGACGTGGGTTTTGACGGTGCCGACGGTAATGTAAAGCTTTTCAGCGATCGCGGCATTGCTACAGCCAGCTACAATCAACTCCAGCACTTCTAGCTCGCGCTCGGTTAGGGGGTAAGCCTCCAGCATTTGGCTATATTCAGGTTCGGCGGCGCTAATGGTGACTTTTTCGGCTTCTTCCTTCGTCATCGCATTTGCTGGGGTGGAGGGTTGGCTGCGGGCCTGTTGCAGAACCACCCTAGCGATCGCCGGATCGATCCAGCTATGACCTTCTTGAGTGAGTTGCAAGGCTTCGAGCAACTTATCAAGGCTGACATCTTTCATGCAGTAGGAATCTGCCCCAGCGGCAAATGCAGCCAAGACAGTATCATCGTTATCCTGCATCGTTAAGATCAACACCTTCGGGGTTTCGCCTCCCTCTGCTTGCACCTCTTTAAGACGGCGAGTGAGTTCAATCCCGTCAATATCCGGCAAACCAATATCTACAATTGCGATATCCGGTTGCACAGAAGACAACAGTTTCAATCCCTCTGTGCCATTTGCCGCTTCGCCAATGACCTTGACTTCGCCACGCTGCTGCAAAGCCGTCCGCAAACCGACGCGAGTCAGATCGTGGTCTTCAATTAAAACAACACTAATTTCGCTCATCGTCAACATCCACTACGCATGTTCATTAAAAACAAAGTCTAAACAATACTTGGTTAAAGGTGGGACACTAGAGACACCGATTCACCGATCTAGCTTAGGTTGATTTTCACATTATCCCACTGATATTCTCTACCCAACCAAGGTAGGGAAGAGAATCTGGGTTCTCGTCGCTTTTGGGCAGTGCGGCAAGCGGCACAGTCGCTCCTCGAATCTTAGGATAGAGAAAGCTCTCTATTTACCTTGACAGAAAATCCGTAAAAAGTTACTAGCACTTCTGAGCGCGATCGCGCGATAGTGAAAGCAGAACCAGTAAAATCCATAACGGATTGCTAGTTCAGTTTCACCGTTCATGCAGGAGAGCGATCGCCGCTTCTTTGGATGAGCGCTACTTGTCTAGGCAATGACCGCGCAAAAGCACTCTTAGGATGGAACAGGTTCTTAAAATTTTGGTTGTTGATGACGACCAAGTAGATCGCATGGCAGTGCGACGCGCACTGAAGCAAGGGGGAGTGAGTATAGAACTCGCAGAGGCAACTGACTGCGTGAGTGCCCTGAACGAACTTCGCTCCTCGCAATTTGACTGCGTTTTTCTCGATTACCGTTTGCCGGATGGAGACGGGTTAACCCTGTTACAAGCCGTGAATCAAGCCGGAATTCGCGTGCCTTTGGTGGTTTTAACGGGTCAAGGGGACGAACAAATTGCGGTGGAGTTGATGAAGGCGGGTGCAGCGGATTATCTTTCTAAAGATAAGATTTCGGCGGATAATCTCGCTCAAATCCTGCGAAATGCGATTCGGATTCATACGGCTGAGATGCAGGCGGCTTTAGCAACCCAAAAGCTCAAAGAAAGCGAACAGCGCTATCGCTTTGTGCTGGAGGGGTCTAATGACGGGATTTGGGATTGGGATTTACGGGAAAATCAAATTTATTGGAACGATCGCTTATTAGAGATTACGGGGTTATCGCGCGATGAGTTTCCGGGAACCTATGAGGCGTTTATTCAACTGCTGCATCCTGACGACCAAGAGCGCATCCAAGCTGCGATCGCCGCTCATTTAGAGAACAACACTGAATATAATGTAGAGCTGCGCCTGCGCCACAGTTCCGGAGAGTATCGCGTTTGTACCAGTCGCGCCAAGGCGCAACGCTCCTTCACGGGTCAGCCGTTTCGGATGGCGGGGATTATTAGCGATATTACCGAACGCAAGCGGATTGAGGAAACCCTGCGATTTTTGGCTGAGGCTTCCGAACGGGTGTCTAGCACGCTCGATTATCAGCGATCGCTGGAAAACTTAGCGAGTTTTGTGGTGCCTCAATTCGCGGATTGGTGCGCGATTCAGGCAGTCGATGCCAGCCACACGCTCTTATGCGTCGCTGTTGCCCATGTCGATCCCGATCGCGAGGATGCAGTTTGGGAACTGCAACGGCGCTATCCGGTCGTTCCGGATGTGCCTCAATGTCGCGAGTTTGCGTTTGACGGGGCTGAAAGTAGCTTCGATCGTGCGGGTTGCGAAGTCAGCGATGAGGAGTTTGAACCCGAACATCTGGAGTTATTGCGATCGCTCAATTGTCGTTCTTATCTGTGCGTGCCGATGCGCGTGGGAATGCGGACGATGGGTTCGATTTTGCTGGTGATGTCGGATTCATTGCGGCGGTATACAAAAGCGGATATCACCCTAGCGGAAAACTTGGCGCGACGGGCGGCTTTAGCGGTGGAAAATGCCCGTTTGTATAATGAAGCGCAACTGGCGGGGGAAAATTTGCGGCGGGCGATTCAGATTTTGTGCGAACAGCAGCAACAGTTACGCACGCTGCAACGCCTGACCAATTTGCTCAATCAACGTTTAACCGATTTGCCGGAACTGCTACAGGTGATTGTGGATGCAGCCTGCGAAGCGATCGCTGATGCTGAATTTGGTTTGATTCTTTTGTACAATCCCCAAACCGACCAACTGGAGTTAACGGCAACGGCCGAACTCGGCTATCAGCGCTTGCGCTTGCGCGATCCGGGCGAAGATGAGCAAGATTTACTCAATCGGGTTTTTCTCAGCGGCGATCCGCTGCTATTGCAAGGGATAGAAGAGGAGAAAACGCTGTTAGGCGTGTCGCCTGCGGCGGTTTGTGCCGTACCGATTGAATCGGCCCAAAAAGGACGTTTAGGCGTGCTGGCGATTGGCAGTTGGGAGGATCGGCGCGCTTTTGATGGCGAGGATCGGCGGCTGTTGATTGCTTTTGGGGAACAAGCAGCGATCGCGATTAATAATGCTCAAATGATTAGCGATCTTGAAGAACGGGAACTCAGCCTCGAAACCACCAATCAACTCCTCACCAAACAAAACCGCGAACTCGACAGGCAGCGCCAGCAAATTGAGTTACAAAACCATAAACTTCAAGAGGCGGCCCGCTTAAAATCTCAGTTTCTGGCCACCATGTCCCACGAGTTGCGAACGCCGATGAATGCCATTATTGGGTTTTCGCAACTGCTGTTGCGTCAGCGCCAGCACTCGCTTGCTCCTCAGCAAGAGGATATGATGCAACGCATTCTCAGCAATGCCAAGCATCTGCTGGCGATGATTAACGATATTTTGGATTTGTCGAAATTGGAAGCCGGACGCATTGAACTGAAATTGGCATCTTTCGACCTCATGGAGTTAGTAGAATCCACCCTCAGCGAATTGCACTCCCTAGCTGCCGAAAAGCATTTAAGCTTGACCTTCGAGCCGCAACTGGTCAATCCCTGGATCGTCAACGATCGCGATCGCCTGCGTCAAGTCTTGGTCAATCTGCTCTCCAACGCCATTAAATTTACCGAAACGGGTGGGGTGAGAATTACCCTTTGCGAAATCAATAACGACGGGTGCGATCGCCTGGGAATTGAAGTCTGCGATACTGGCATTGGCATCGCCCCTGACGATATGACGCATATTTTTGAAGAATTTCGCCAAGTCGATCAAACCACCACCCGCAAGTATTCTGGAACGGGCTTAGGTTTGGCGATTACCGATTGGTTAGTCCAAATGATGCAAGGGCAGATTACCGTTGACAGCGAATTAGGACGCGGTTCCACCTTTTATGTAGAATTTCCTCGGATTGTCGAAAAGCTGGAAATGAGCGCGACTCACCGACGGTTGCTCTTGGGGAATCAGGAGGTTTCTAGGGAACCCTAAAAAGAGTGGCGCACTTTCAGATTCCTATGGCAGCAGAGAGAATTTATTGGTTAGCTTGGTCGCAAGTTCCGGGGATAGGTCCAGTTTTAATCAAACGCTTGCAACAACAGTTTGGCAGTTTGGCGATCGCTTGGCACGCCCCCGCTAACGACCTGGTTCAAGTGGAAGGTCTAGGACGAACCAGCGTGGAAGCCCTCGCAGCCAAGCGCCAGCAGATTCACCCCGAAGCATTTTTTACCGAACACCTCAAAACCAATCCCCACTTCTGGACGCCCGCCGATCCGGAGTATCCGCGCTTGCTTCTAGAAATTCCTAATCCTCCACCCGTTTTATACTATCGCGGCACCGTTTGCCCGTCGGAAAATCAAGGTTTCAAACCCACGGTGGGGATTGTGGGGACTCGCGAACCCACCGAATACGGCAAACGCTGGACTCGTCGCCTCAGTCGCCTGTTAGCCCAACGCGGCTTTACCGTCGTTTCCGGAATGGCCCAAGGCATTGATACAGAGGCACATCGCGGTTGCTTGGAAGCTGGAGGACGCACCATTGCTGCCTTGGGAACGGGAGTCGATTTAGTCTATCCCCCGCGCAATCGGTCGCTGTACGATGATATTCTCCAACAAGGCCTAGTGGTGAGCGAGTATCCGGCGGGAACTCAACCCAACCGCATACATTTTCCCCAACGCAATCGGATTATTGCGGGTTGGAGTCGGGCAATTTTAGTGATGGAAGCGCCTACCCAGTCGGGGGCGTTAATTACAGCCCATGTGGCTAATGATTTTGGTCGGGATGTTTATGCTCTACCCGGCCGCTTGGACGATCCGCAATCGGCTGGCTGTTTGGGACTCCTGAGTAAGGGCGCGCAAGCGATCCAAAATGAGGGATACTTGATGGAGGTTTTGGGGGCAATGCCTCAGTTGGATGTGCCAGAACAACTGAGTTTGTTTGCAACGCCAGAATCCCTGCCCCAAGCGACCCCAGATTTAAGCCCAGAGTTAGCAAAGGTGTTTCAGGCTTTAACTCTAGAACCGATGGGGCTAGACCAAATTGTTGAGCAACTTCAAATTGATACTGGTGAAGTTTTAAGCGCTTTATCGCAGCTAGAACTAATAGACTTGGTAACTGGGTTGCCTGGACTGCGCTATCAGCGAAATCCGAGTTAGCAAAACCGCAAGTAACAAAATGGAGAATTTCAGCTTTCCCTCTAGGGATATACCATCTCTTAGAGAAAATTGCTGTAAGCTAGTTGAGCTATCGCAATCTTCATTGCCTAGGCAACTGTGATATCTTCTTAACTTTAATTATTCTGAGCGATCGATGCGTGAAAAATCGGATTTAAATTTACTCGATCGGCTAAATAACTCGCAATTAATTCGCTATTTGTTGTTGTTTACGCTGGGTTGGGCAATCACTCAGTTATTGGCTTATTTTGAGCAAGTCATTATTGTGTTTACGCTTGCTGCCATTTTTGCCTTTTTATTAAATTATCCCGTGCGTTGGCTTAGGCGATTTTTGCCTAATGGGGTTGCGGTTTTTATTGTGTTTTTGGTTGGTTTAGTATTTTTGGGTGGGTTGTCGCTGACAA
>JAAHGE010000231.1 GCA_010672635.1 Desertifilum sp. SIO1I2
TTGGCGCGAACTTCTGAATTGCAATCAAACCTAATCCCTTTTAGGGATTGAAACAGCCCTAGTTGCTCGCGCAATACGCCAGCCACCTTCATTGCAATCAAACCTAATCCCTTTTAGGGATTGAAACGGGTCAAGCCTTTCAAGGTTTTGGTTCTCAATTCCATTGCAATCAAACCTAATCCCTTTTAGGGATTGAAACATTTTATCTCCAGGTTCAGGAGAGATTGTTCTAGCATTGCAATCAAACCTAATCCCTTTTAGGGATTGAAACTTGAGCGACGCCTTGATTTGTGCGTCAATCTGCTATTGCAATCAAACCTAATCCCTTTTAGGGATTGAAACGCATCTGAGTAGCGCGATCGCCGCCCACTTCAGAGTCATTGCAATCAAACCTAATCCCTTTTAGGGATTGAAACGCTGGAATTGGCGTAGGAGCGGCGATCGCTGCTAGAATTGCAATCAAACCTAATCCCTTTTAGGGATTGAAACCGGCTTCGGCTCGAATTATCGCCTCTTCTACCGTATTGCAATCAAACCTAATCCCTTTTAGGGATTGAAACGGGTTGAGGTGCAAGCATGGGGTGAATTTCTGGAAATTGCAATCAAACCTAATCCCTTTTAGGGATTGAAACTTGATCCAGGCTTTTACTTCACCCTCAGAGTGAAAATTATTGCAATCAAACCTAATCCCTTTTAGGGATTGAAACATTGGCGTTCCCATCTTCCAAGCTTTAACTGGAAGATTGCAATCAAACCTAATCCCTTTTAGGGATTGAAACTCCTAGGACGATGCTTGCGGCCGTAACAGAGAGAAATTGCAATCAAACCTAATCCCTTTTAGGGATTGAAACCTAAAAATGCCGTAGCCGCGACTGTCAAAAACGCGGACTTTTATTGCAATCAAACCTAATCCCTTTTAGGGATTGAAACAATACTAAATCCATATCGTATGTAGTATTAGCCTATTGCAATCAAACCTAATCCCTTTTAGGGATTGAAACATTTGATCGAGTTAACGATCGCAATGAAAATGTATTTATTGCAATCAAACCTAATCCCTTTTAGGGATTGAAACGCTTTAGGAATTTTAAGGAATGACCCAAAACCAAATTGCAATCAAACCTAATCCCTTTTAGGGATTGAAACAAGCCCAGTGCTGTGCGCTAGTCGGCACAATTGTAAAAATTGCAATCAAACCTAATCCCTTTTAGGGATTGAAACAGCCTGCTCCTCATCGCTCATAATTGCCTCATCCGGATTGCAATCAAACCTAATCCCTTTTAGGGATTGAAACTTGCAATGCGATCGCAGGTTAGGTGAACTTGCACCCGTATCATTGCAATCAAACCTAATCCCTTTTAGGGATTGAAACAAAACGCGCCCAGAACATCAACAAATTGATTGGGATTGCAATCAAACCTAATCCCTTTTAGGGATTGAAACTTTATAGTTGGCGAGATGCCGAAAATATTTTTAGATTGCAATCAAACCTAATCCCTTTTAGGGATTGAAACTAGCATACCTACAGCAAGATATAGGTGGAGTAGTGATTGCAATCAAACCTAATCCCTTTTAGGGATTGAAACGTAGATCCGTTGGGCGACCTGGTGAGCCTCACTGTCATTGCAATCAAACCTAATCCCTTTTAGGGATTGAAACCACCACGTCTTTGACAGTACCCTCTGGGAACTGAATTGCAATCAAACCTAATCCCTTTTAGGGATTGAAACGGGAATGAGACGATCGCCCCTAAATCTGTACCAAGTATTGCAATCAAACCTAATCCCTTTTAGGGATTGAAACAATTACGGCGATCGCCGCTACTGGTGGACAGGCAAATTGCAATCAAACCTAATCCCTTTTAGGGATTGAAACTTAGAACCCTTGCTAATGTCTAGGAGTTGACCGCATTGCAATCAAACCTAATCCCTTTTAGGGATTGAAACAATTGAGCGATTGCAATCTCGCTTCGGTGTGCTTCTATTGCAATCAAACCTAATCCCTTTTAGGGATTGAAACAGCACGAACGCGGCTGTTGCGAGGATCATCGCCGGCCATTGCAATCAAACCTAATCCCTTTTAGGGATTGAAACGCGTATTGATGGCACACTCAGCGAAATTTGGTGAATTGCAATCAAACCTAATCCCTTTTAGGGATTGAAACTGGCATCTTGCTACTTCAAATCACAATAGCCACAGCATTGCAATCAAACCTAATCCCTTTTAGGGATTGAAACCAACTGCGGATGGTGGGGAATCGCGATATTTACGCTATTGCAATCAAACCTAATCCCTTTTAGGGATTGAAACTTCGACAACGTTCCCCGCACAAGTAACCGTACGATTGCAATCAAACCTAATCCCTTTTAGGGATTGAAACAAAAATCTTTCAGCCTCCTCTGTATCCTCAAAATAAGATTGCAATCAAACCTAATCCCTTTTAGGGATTGAAACGGAATCTTCCAGGACTTACTAGAGGGCTTGAGCTATTTCGAATTGCAATCAAACCTAATCCCTTTTAGGGATTGAAACAGCTAGCTGCGTTGGCGCTCTCCCCACAGATTTAATTGCAATCAAACCTAATCCCTTTTAGGGATTGAAACCAGCAGGAAAAACGAAGTGAAATCGAACAGCGAACAAATTCAAGAGAGGATAGGAGAAACAACCGTTGAGGAGGGGGGAAGCTTTTTGAGGGCTTGTAGGGCATCAGCAGCCGTTTGAAAGCGATCGCTAAAATGATAAGCCACCATCCGGTCAATCACCTCAGCCAACTCTGGCCCAACCGCAGCCAAATTGCGCCAAACCACCCCACCCGTCTCTTGATCCTGACGTAACTGGTGGGGGGCAATACCCGTCAGCGCCTGAATGCCAATCATCCCCAGCGCGTAGAGATCGCTACTTAACCTCGGTTGTCCCACCAACTGTTCGGGCGGCGCATATCCCTTCGTCCCAATTGCCACCGTAAAATTCTCAGTTTCCGGTTCCCACTGGGGTTGAATTTGCTTAACTGCGCCAAAATCAATTAAACACAACCGTTGGTCAGACTCGCGGCGAATAATATTACTGGGCTTAATATCGCGATGAATCACCCGATGTTCGTGGATAAAAGCCAAAATTTCCAAAACACCCTTGAGTAACTCCACCGCCTGACTTTCTGGCAAACGCTTATCTACAGGCAACTCCTCGCCGAGGTGATGCCCCTTAATATACTCCTCAACCAGATAGAACTCTTGCTGTTCTTCAAAATAGGCTAGCAGTTGGGGAATTTGGTCGTGCTTGCCCAACAATTCCAAAATTTCCGCCTCCGTGACAAACAAACGCCTGGCCACTTGCAAAAACCGAATATCATTGCGGGCGGGTTTCAGATGTTTAATCACGCATTGGGGATTACCCGGTCTTTGGGTATCTTCAGCTAAGTAAGTTCGACCAAACCCACCCGCCCCCAAAACATCCATAATTTTATATCGTCCCCCCAAATGACCCGGTTTGCGATTGGCTGGGGGCGAGTCCCGTTGGGTATCGTTCACCGAGGCTTTCGCCGCCTGTTCCCCAGGTTTCCAGACGCGGGTTGTATCCTCATAATTGTAATTCTGATGATTGGGGTTTTGATTAGGGATAACAGTTGGAGCAATCGCCGCCACGTCCGTATGTTCCTCTAACAGGGTTTTGAGAAGGGCGATATTATCTTCTTGAGATTGAACGCGACTGACAATTTCTAGGTGTTCTCGGCGCGTTTTATAGGTCGTGTAGATCAGCACCCCACTCGCTGCGATCGCAAACCCTAAATTTGGCGCAATCAGCGGAATGCGTCCGCCTTGGAGAAACAAAACCCAATTGATACCCAATAAAGAAAATAGAGCGATCGCGATCGCCCCCAACAGCTTAAACGGATGCTGAATTTTGAGAACTAAAACTCCACCCGCCAAAGACCACGCCAACACCCACAGCAATTCCACCCCTTCGGGCCAGTCCCACAGCAACGGGCGACCTTCCAAAACCACATCCAAAAGCTGGCTGACAATTTGGGCGTGCAATGTCACCCCCGGCATCCGGTGGATTTGCCGCAGGGTGGCGCTGTAGGGCGTGTAAAAGGCATCGTCAATACTGGGGGCCGTCACGCCAATTAACACGGCGCGATCGCGCACCCATTCCGGTTCAATTTGACCTTCTAAAACCTGGGTTAACGTCACCTGTCGCGCCACATTTCGCGGGGCGCGATATTCCAGTAAGATTTGATAGCCCCCCGCATCGACGCGCTGATAGTGACCCGTGCGCGACTGGATTTGGGGAACGGAGCGATCGCCGAGATAGAGTTGACCGTTTTGAAAGCTGGCGTGAATATTTTGGGGGGCCAGATAATGGCGAACCAACTGCAAGCTAAAGGAGTAGGGCGTTTGACAGCTAGACTGGGGTTCTGGCGTCCCTAGCAGTAATGTCCGGCGAACGACGCCATCGTTATCTAGGGCAAAATCGCTAAATCCTAAACGGTTTTCGGGAATATTGGGGGGTGGGGCGACGCCAACATCTCCGTCATCATCGCTGGTTTCGCTCAGTTTGCAAATAGAGACGGCGCGATCGCTATTTTGCAGATAATTCAGCAGTTGTTTGCGTCCCGGTTCTTGAGCAATATCGCGATAAATATCTAAGCCAATGACGCGGGGTTCGTAGTTATCGAGTTTATCTAAAAGTTGATAAATACTTTCATCCGATAAAGGCCAGCGTCCCTGCGCTTGGATATCGGCTTCTGTAATGGCGACAATCAAAAGGCGCGGATCGGGTTCGCGCTCGGTTCGCCATCGTACAAAGGCATCGTAGGCGTTGAGTTCAACAGGGGCGATCGCGTGCAGTTCTCGACCTACAATTACGACTCCAGTGGCGATCGCCCCGGCTAAGATTGCACTTTGTCCCGATTTCAATGTATTCGCCAACAATTTATAGTGCGGGATGCGCGTTCGTAAAGCCGCAACCTGGGTCAAAACCGATTTAAACTTAGGCGAGAACCGAGAAATCACGCGCTTATTTGCCCTCACGAATACCTATAGATGCCATAAGACAGCTTCAGTAGATTCCATTCACCCCTGCTGCACGATTATATCTAGATCCTTCCGGAGAGTGGACGCCCGGAAACTAGATTTGTGCGATCGCGCAAATAACGCCCAAAGTCCTGGAGGGCGCGATCGTACTGTTCCCCCATTAAATCGTTATGTTCGCCGCCTTCAATCGGAATGAAAAATTTGGGTTCGTTCGCCGCTTCATGCAGTTGTTGCCCGTGAGAGAAGGGAATGGTGCGATCTTCAGTGCCATGTAGGATCGAGATGGGGCTGCGAATTTGGGAGATTTTCTGGAGATTGTTAAATTTATCAAATGGCAAAATTGGGATTCGCGTCACCACTCGAAACGCTGAGGTGAAGGGATTTTCTAAAATCACTCCCCCAACCCGATAGCGACTGGCTAATTCTACAGCCGGTCCGCTCCCAATAGAGCGTCCGTGGGCGATAATCCGATCGGGGGGAATGTTGAGTGCTTCGGTCAGATACCGATAGGCGGCGGTAATATCAGCATAAACTCCCCGTTCGGTGGGGGTGCCTTGGCTGGTACCATACCCGCGATAATCATAGGCGAAAACTGAGAAGCCGAGCGATCGCAGGTAGACTAAAACCGGCTGAATTTGTCCTAAATCTTCTGCGTTCCCGTGGCTGTAGAGTAGGGTATAGTCTGCTTGCGGGTTGGGGAGATAGGTGGCGGAGATTTGCACCTCTGGAGCAGATGCCAATTTAATGATACCGGAATGGTTCGAGTAGCTGCTCGGTGGGGATAGGAAGATTTGGCGATCGCTAAACACTAAAGCATAAACACACACTACCGCATAAATCGCCAACGCTGACCGAATTAGCCGCTTCAGCGAAAAATCCCCAATCATCCAGCGCTTCAGCCTTTGGTGTTTCATTGCCCTCAGTTCATTTAAGAATCTTCACGCCAGCTAAACGTTATGGTTTCTTCCGCTTGTCTAAATTCAATATTAAAGCGGTCAAAAACCACTTCCCGTCCCAAAAGTAGCTGTTCTACATCCGTTGGAGATTGTAACCAAGCTACAGGCGCAGAGAAACTATAACCATCAACGATCATTTCTAGGTTTCGAGTCACATACTCAACTCTTCCCACAATTGTTTCTGCAATCAGTGGGGCTTCTGCTTTTGCTAAACTTAATCCTAACGCTTGACCGACACGTAAAGGAATTAAACTGAGTTCAGCGCCCGAATCGACAAGCATTGCCAAACTCAGTTCTTTGTCCTCATTCTTGAGTTTGATCTGATAATTGGGAAACCACTCCTGACGAACAACCGAGCGAAAATAGGAAAAAGAAAGAAATTGAATATGCTGAGTTGAACGCGGAACTAAATAAATCGCATAGGTTTCTCCTGACTCTTCTGCTCGCTTCAATACTTCTTCAATCTGTTCATGATGCGCTAGCAATCGCTCTTTTGTATAAGCTACGTATTCACCTCTGTACAATTCAAATAGCTGTTTGCGATTGCGGTTTAGCCATTTGAGCATTGCCTGATTTTCTTCAAAAGAAATTGTCTTATCCATAGCTTTAGCCGAGTTTCAAGCTGAGTCAATTCTGGCTAACTCTAGCTTATCGCGTTGGTAAGGGCTTCAAGGAACTTTTGTGAAAGCACAGGCGCAAGCGAAACTGGCAGAATACCAGGCGATGGGAGATTTTTAAAAACAGCAGCGCGATCGCACCGAGCGTACCAGGTAAAATACTAGGGTTCTGATGGTTTAACGGGAATCTCTTAATGATGGCAAGTCAGTCTCCCATTCCGGTGATTGTCAACGGTGCAGGCGGTAAAATGGGACGCGAGGTGATTAAGGCGGTGATGCAAGCGGAGGATATGACCCTGCTGGGAGCCGTCGATCGCAATCCCGCCTATAATGGCGAAGATATTGGGGAAATTATTGGAATTGGGGCTGTTGAAGTTCCGGTTTTAGACCAGTTAGAATCGATGCTAGCGTTTGCGGCACAGGAAAAAAAGCCTGTGGCGATGGTGGATTTTACCCACCCCGATTCGGTGTACGATAATGTCAGAAGCGCGATCGCCTACGGGATTAGTCCGGTGGTGGGGACGACGGGGTTAAGCGAAGCGCAGTTGCAAGAGTTAGCAGAATTTGCCGATAAAGCCAGTATGGGATGCTTAATTATCCCCAATTTTTCGATTGGGATGGTACTCTTGCAGCAGGCGGCGATTCAAGCTTCTAAGTATTTCGATCACGTCGAAATTATTGAACTCCACCATAACCAAAAAGCTGATGCACCTAGCGGTACGGCGATTCAAACGGCTCAACTCTTAGCAGAAATGGGGGATAGCGAGACGCTGTAGGTTTTCCCAGGAATTGACAAGAAGGATAAATGA
>JAAHGE010000232.1 GCA_010672635.1 Desertifilum sp. SIO1I2
TGGATGTTGCCAAGCCAGAAATAAAGTTTTCAAGAAAGTTCCTCCCGCAAACTCAATAGTCTGCTGTGGTTAATGTGAAGAATTTGCCAAACAAATTCAAGGGCTAGGGGGGAAAAGCGATGAGAGGGAAGACAAGTTAATAGCTGTTTAATTTGGGCAAAGGATAGATTAGCTAACTGTTCTAGCCAAATTAATGCTGCATGAGGATAGCGCTTTGCAACGGTGCTAAATGCCTCTAGAGTTGGCAATGGCTTTCGATCTTCAGGCTGCTGATAGAATGCCGATCTAGCACGTTTGGCATAAGCCATAACTGAGTTATTTTCAATATACTTTTGACGTTTGGAATCTAATAATTCTCTTCCCAAGCTGGAAGCATGATCGTAACTGGGGGCTAAGTGAACGGATTGATTGAGAGTTTCAATAAATCCCCAGTTTTCATGATGCCTATCGCCATTACCAATCCAGGCATCAAGTAGAAGATATCCCACAAAAGTATCAACTGCTGTGTTAATTCCGGCTGGGGCTATCCAGTTCAAAGGAAGCTTGACTCGCGGATTGGCGATCGCACTCAGTACAATCTCAAGGGTATGTTGGGAAACCCCATAGTCTTGAGCGCGAGGATAACTGGAGTTGAGACCCGTTAAAATATCATTACCGTGAATCAACGTGCTGTTAGGAACCATCAGGGGAGAAATGACGCCCGGTTTGCCATTCCAGATGGCGAGTTCGTATCCTGCATGAGGTAAGCTTAACAACTCAGCAAATTCAGCCGCAAGTTTTTCCGCCCAATCCTCACCCGTATTTGGACGCGCTTGTTTAAATAGGCAATATCCCTTGTCTGGATGCTGAAACCAGAATTTGAATTTAGTACCCATTGCTTCTTCAGCGTCAGCCGCATCAACAGGAACTTCTACAATCGAAAAGGGATGACTCATTTTAAGTCAATTTCTGTTGAATAATACTCAATCCACTCAACCCCATGAGAACCAATAGCAACCAATCTCCCCAACGAACGTAGAGGGTTTGAGTTTGGCGGCGATAGATTGTGTTGGCGTGGGTTTCGTAGGTGTTTAAGCCAGAGATCCAGATCGTGCGCCCGTGAGGATCGACAATGCCAGAATAGCCGGTATTGGTGGCGCGAACAATCCAGCGATCGCTCTCTACTGCCCGCATTACATCTTGGGCGTGGTGTTGGGCGGGCATGGTGGCGCTGTAATGGGCGTTATTGGAGGCGGTGATGATAAATTCTCCCCCGGCTTTGGTTTGGCGGCGGAAATGGTTGCCAAAAGCAGAATCATAGCAGATTCCCACAATTGCCCGACCAAAAGGGGTATCAAAAATTTGCTCTGAAGAACCGGGGGCTAAATGGGCATCAAGGGGCGAAAGGCGGTTAATCAGTTGCCCTACAATATTTTCAAAAGGGATATATTCACCCAAAGGCACGAGTTTAACTTTATCGTAGCGACTGTAGATTTCTCCGTCCCCGGTAATGGTTAAGAGGCTATTGGTGAGGCGGCTTCCTTGGGTGGTAAAGGTTCCCAACCACGCCACGGTATTTTCTCTTAAAATCGCTTGCTGGAAGCTGCTGTAGCGGCGGTTTTGTTCGTTCCAAATGAAGGGAAGGGCGGTTTCTGGAGTGAGAACGGCATCCACACCCTGGGCGACTAAGGTTTGATAGCCTGCGGTGTAGCCTTCAATTGCTTTTCGCAACCCTTCAGGAAAGAGTTTAATGGTGTTGGGAATATTACCTTGAATGATGCCAACCTTTAAGGCCGTTTCCGGGGTTGGGTTTAAGGGCGCTTGCAGGAGGGATGCGCCGATGAGGTGTAAGCTGAGGCAAAGCCCAATGGGAAGGGCTAAAAATAGGGGGCGCGGTTTGACTGGCGTGGCTTGGGCTAATACCCATTCTGCAATTAAGCCGTTAACGGCGGCGATCGCAGCGCTGATGGTTGTCGCCCCCGAAAGTTGTCCGAGGTGTAAGATTGCTAGGTTATAGGGAGATTGGGTAAATGCCAGGGTTGTCCAATACAGGGAACCCAACGCCCAGAATGCTTCTAAGGCACACCACAGGGTTAAACCAAACAAAACGCGACTGCACCGCGCTAACCCGGTGGTTGGCTGCATGAAGTGGGAATACAGCCGCATCCCCACAACCCAGGAAAGGACGATCAGGGTTCCCCAAAGGGTGATGAAAAACCAGCAGAAAAGCGCGATCGCAAGACTTGCTAACCAGGGAACTCCCATCCACGTCATCGGATGCACCCCAGTAATCCAGGATAATGCAAAACCGTGATAGCCAGCGCCCCAGGCGATCGCCAACCCTAACGCCCGCTTGAAACTCACCCCCGGCTGACAAATCAGCACCCACAACGGAATTAACGCAATCCACCCCAGGAAATATGCATAAACTGGCGCAGATGTCAATCCCATGCCTATCCCACTCGCAAAGCTAACCACAAAGGCGAGGGGACTGAAGGCGAGGTTTTTCAGAAAGGAACGCATTGAGGAGGGTGGGGGGAAAGAGTAGGGTTTTGAGTTCTGTAGGTTATCTACTGGGTATACACAAGTGTATGAACCGCACATCTAGATCCCCCTAAATCCCCCTTACCAAGGGGGACTTTAACTCCGGTTCCCCCCAATGTAGCGGGGGGTTAGAGGGGACTTATTCGGCGGCTTCGAGATCTTCCTCTTCGCCATTGGAAGGGGGAACTAAGGCGACGGCGGCGATCGCATCTTCCTCATCCAACCGCTGAACCACAACCCCGGTTGCGCCGCGCGACTGGATGGAAATCGCTTTCACCGCTTGACGGATAATAATTCCGCGCGTGGTGACTAGCATTAACTCATCTTCCTCATTCACCACTCCTAGGGCCGCTAGTTGGTCTTGACCTTTGCGAGACTTGAACTTAGTGGCAATTAGACCTTTACCCGCCCGATTTTGCAAGCGGAACTGCGACACGGGAACCCGCTTCCCATAACCGTTGGTGGTGATCGCCAAAACCCAAGGCCCATCGCCGTTGAGTACCGGGAGTTCTTCGGAGTCGTCATCAATCTCCTCATTCTCGGTAATCGCTAGCTTGGCGACAATACTCATGGGGAGGATATCCATCCCGACAAGTTCATCTCCCGATTGTAGCTTCATCGCCCGGACGCCGCGTGCGGTGCGACCGATGGGACGCAATTGTTCCTCGTTGGTTCTAAAGTGGATGGCCATCCCTTTGCGCGAACCGATGATGATGCTATCTTCAGCCGTTGCGCGTCTCACCCAGCGGAGTTGATCGCCTTCTTCTAGGGAAATGGCAATTAACCCGTTAGCGCGAATATTGCTAAAGGCAGAAAGTTGGGTTTTCTTGATATAGCCGCCTTTAGTCAGCATGACGAGGTATTCATCATCGCTAAATTCGCTGACTGGGACAATAGAGGTAATTCTCTCCTCAATGGGGATGGGTAGCATTTGGACGATGGGAATTCCCCTAGCGGTTCGCGAACCCATTGGGATCTGGTAGGCTTTGACGCAGTAGACGACACCGCGATCGCTAAAGAATAGCAGGCTATCGTGATCGCAACAGGTGAGGAAATGCTCAATTCCGTCATCTTCCTTCATCCGGTTGGCGGCTTTCCCCCGCGTTCCCCGACTTTGCGCTTCAAAGGTACTGACGGGCATCCGCTTAATATACCCTTGTTCGGTAATTAGAATCAGCGCCTTTTCGTTGGCAATTAAGTCTTGTTCGGCGAGTTCGCCTTCGGTGGCTTCAATGAAGGTTCGGCGAGGGGTGGCAAATTTTTGCTTAATTTCGCCTGCTTCTCTGGTGATAATTTCCAGAATTCGGCTGCGATTTGCCAGAATATCGCGTAAATCGGCAATTAAGGTTTGCAGTTCTTCATGTTCGTGGCGAATTTTCTCAGCTTCCAAGGCGGTTAAGCGGCGCAATTGCATCTGCAAAATGGCGTCAGCTTGCTGTTCCGAGAGTTGGTACGCGGTCATTAATTCGCTTTTGGCGCTTTGGGTATCGGCCGCATGGCGAATGAGGGCGATAATGGCATCGAGGTGTTGTAGGGCAATCAATAATCCGACTAACAGATGATCGCGTTCTTCGGCTTTCCGCAGTTCGTACTGGGTACGACGGGTAATGGCTTCGATCCGGAAGTCTAGGAAGACGCTGAGGAACTGCTTGAGGGTGAGTAATTGCGGTTCGCTGTTGACTAGCGCCAGCATATTCGCGCCAAAGTTGGCTTGAAGTGGCGTGAGTTTGTAGAGGTTATTGAGGACGACGCGGGGGTAAGCATCGCGCTTGAGTTCGATGACGATCCGCATCCCATCGCGATCGCTCTCATCGCGGATATCGGAAATACCTTCAATCCGCTTATCATTCACCAATTCGGCAATTTTTTCAATCAGGGCTGCTTTATTGGTCTGAAAAGGCAGTTCGGTGACGATAATGGCCTCGCGATCTGGGCGTCCGCGATGTTCAATGGTTTCAATGGCCGCGACGCCGCGCATGGTAATTGAACCGCGCCCTGTCAGGTAAGCTTCTTTAATCCCCGACATCCCTAAAATTTGCCCGCCTGTGGGAAAATCAGGGCCGGGGATGTACTTCATTAACCCTTCGTTGGTGATATCCGGGTCTTGAATTAAGGCAATTAACCCATCAACTAATTCGCCGAGGTTATGGGGGGGGATATTAGTCGCCATCCCCACTGCAATTCCAGAGGAACCATTAAGGAGGAGTTGGGGAACGCGTGAGGGTAAAACGATGGGTTCTTGCTGCGAACCGTCAAAGTTATCAATAAAATCGACGGTTTCTGACTCGATATCCCGCAACATTGCCTCGGTGGTCAATGCCCGCAAGCGACATTCGGTGTAGCGCATGGCTGCGGGGGGATCGTTGTCTACCGATCCAAAGTTACCATGACCGTCAATTAACGGGTCGCGCATGGAAAAGTCTTGCGCCATCCGCACTAAGGCATCATAAACGGCTGTATCTCCGTGCGGGTGATACTTCCCTAAAACCTCCCCAACCACGCGGGCGCATTTGCGGAACGGTCGATCCGCCGTTAGCCCTAATTCGTGCATCGCGTAGAGGATGCGCCGATGTACGGGTTTGAGTCCATCCCTGGCGTCTGGTAACGCCCGCCCTACAATCACGCTCATGGCGTATTCTAGGTAAGACCGGGACATCTCATTCCGCAGATCCGTGGGAATAATCCGCTCCTGGGAGGTGCTCATACAGTGAAAAACTCCAATAAAATGAGAATTCGGAAGTTATCAGCCCAAAACCTGCGAGAAACAGAGTTTACCCGCAAATTTTTTGCCAAAAACTGAGAGTTCTGTTTAAAATTTTAACAGATTCTATGAGTCTTTGCTGTTAAAATGATCTCCCCAACTGTTACGCGCGGATGGGGGGAAGGCGAGTCGGTGACTAACCGCAGCAGGGCGATCGCGAACACCCAGTCAAGACTTCTCCTGAAACGGTCTGAAAGCCGATTGATAAAGAAAAGCTTAAAAAGGCTCAAATCCTTCAGCAAAAAACCCCCTAGCATTGCCAGGGAGTCGCGAATGAAACCCAATGGAGAACTCGTACTAGATCGGGGTAAAATCTTGTTGGCTCAATGAATCGGCTTGAATTCCACTTAAAGACGCTAGAACCTCACCCGTAGACGCAAGTTTGACGAGGGTATTATCGTTCATCTGGCTAAAGGATAGTTGGTTAAATGTAACCCCTTCAGCTAATCCCAACCGATCTTGACCGACGTTAAAATCAAGAATTGAACTAAACCCATATCCTGTAGTCAGAATAAACAGATTCTGACCGTCACCTCCCATCAGGGTATCAAAACCTAAATCGCCTGACAAAGTATCATTTCCCGTTCCTCCCACTAATAAATCATCGCCCTGACCGCCGTGTAATAAATTGTTGCCCGCCTCTGCAAACAACGTATCGTTTCCGTCGTTTCCGTGGAGGGTATCATTGCCTTGACCTCCGATCGCTAAATCATTGCCCAAATCTCCATAAATCCGATCTCGATCGGAACCGCCAAATATCGTATCATCGCCTTTACCGCCGTGTAGCGTATTCTCACCAGTTGTTCCATACAAGACATCATTACCGCGATCGCCACCTATAAAGTCATTGCCTGTGCTTCCAATAACCGTATCGCAGCTTTTTCCACCATGCAGCGTATCGTTACCTTCACCGCCATATACTAAATCTCTTCCCTGATTTCCGAATAGGCGATCGTCTCCCTGATTTCCTAACAAGATATCGCTACCAGATTCGCCGAAAATTAAGTCATCCCCAAATTGACCATCAATAATATCGGAATCCGCTGTTCCTAGAATAGAGTCATTGCCATTGCTACCATAAATCGTCAATTCCCACGGTGTAATTGAACGAAAAAGTTGATCGCCTCCGGTACATCCTCCGTTGTTATTTGTCACCTCCCCAGGATGATTATTGGGAAAAATACTGCCATTCGATCTCAAATCAAGATTTGTCATCACCTCCCTCAAAAACTCTCTTTGAAGTAAGGCATTATTCAGTTGAGAAATCAGTTGATTATATCCCAGGCTTCCATCTACAGAAGGGGAGGGAGTCAAACCTGGATCGATTTCAGGATTTGCGCTAGCATTTCCGGTAGGACTACTAACACTGGTGCTACCAGTATTATTCGCAGTCGAGCTACTATTTACATTGCTTCCACCAGCATTGGATGATAAGCCATTATTTCCAGAATTCGCCTCGATCGGTGCATTATTACTTTCAGTATTGGTAGTCGTACTGGCTAAGGAACTATCACCTCCCACGCTGGCATCTGCTTCAAGTAGCCCATTACCTCCCACGCTGGCATCTGCTTCAAGTAGCTCATTACCTCCCACGCTGGCATCAGTATTGAGTAGCCCATCACTGCTATCAAGCAAACCGTCACTCCCTAAACTGACATCGGCATCAAGTAACCCGTTACCTCCCACGCTGGCATCAGTATTGACTAACCCACCACCGCTATCAAGTAGCTCGTTACCTCCCAAGTTGATATCAGCTTCCAGCGAACCGTCACTACCTAAACTGGCATCAGTATTGACTAACCCACCACTGCTATCAAGTAACTCGTTACCTCCCAAGTTGATATCGGCTTCCAGCGAACCGTCACTACCTAAACTGGCATCAGTATTGACTAACCCACCACTGCTATCGAGTAACTCGTTACTCCCTAAGTTGATATCAGCTTCCAGCGAACCGTCACTCCCTAAACTGACATCGGTTTCAAGTAACCCACCACTGCTATCAAGTAACTCGTTACCTCCCAAGTTGATATCAGCTTCCAGCGAACCGTCACTCCCTAAGCTGACATCGGCTTCAAGTAGCTCGTTATCTCCCAAGTTGATATCGCCTTCCAGCGCACCTTCACTACC
>JAAHGE010000233.1 GCA_010672635.1 Desertifilum sp. SIO1I2
TCTCTTTTGGTCAACAAACACCGCAAACGCCACAAACGCCGCAACCCCCCCCACCACCCCCCACCGCCCAATGGTACATGGCGAAAAATAATCAACAACTGGGGCCGTTTAACCTCAACCAACTCTCTCAACAAGGCCTAACCGCCGATACCCTAGTGTGGCGTGCTGGGTTAGCAGAATGGCAGCCTGCGGTTCAAGTGCCAGAACTGGCTTCTATCCTACCGCCCCCCGTTGCGCCCCCCATCCCTCAACCTCAAGTGGCTCGCGGAGAATGGTATATTTTCCGCAACGGCGAATCCCTGGGCCCATTTAACATTAACCAATTACCCGAACAAGGGTTAAGCAGTCGTACCAATGTCCGACGCGAAGGCGAAACCGAGTGGGTGCGGGCAAGAGATGTGGCAGAATTAGCCCCCTTGTTAGCCACTTTGGAAGAGTGACATTCAGTGCGGCGTGCCGAGTAAGGTCATAGCGGGCAAAATACAAAGTTCCATTGCTAGCTTCTGTGCAGCAGAGAATGCTGAGTTTATACAGAATATGCTATCCCCCCATCTCCCCACCTCCCCACCTCCCCATCCCCCCATTCTCCCTATGAATTCTGAACCTGCAACTCAAAAGTTCCCTTGTACAGGCTGTGGGGCGGATTTGGAGTATTATCCGGGGACAACTTCCCTAAAGTGTCCGTATTGCGGGCGACTAGAAGCGATCGCACCAACCCCCCAAACGGTAGAAGAACGGAGTTTTGACGCCCACGCCTACCAAAACCAAACCCGCTTTGCCAAACTCTCTACCACGGCGTTAGAAGTCCGCTGTTCCGACTGCGGGGCGAGTTTTATCTTTGAACCGCCCCACACCGCTGGAAAATGTCCCTTTTGTGCCTCAAATATTGTGGCGCAACCCACGGAAGCCAGCCCAACGCTAGAACCCGAAGGTTTAATTCCGTTTAAGGTTAACCAAAAACAAGCCCGCCAGCAGGTTCAAGATTGGCTAAAAAGTCGTTGGTTTGCCCCAACGGAGTTAAAACAACTCGCGCAACAGGAACGGCTGCAAGGGGTTTATCTCCCGTTTTGGACGTATGACGCCCAAACCCACAGTACCTATCGGGGGGAACGGGGAGAACATTATTATGTGACAGAAACCTATACTGAAACCAATGCTCAAGGGGAAACGGAGACGAAAACCCGCCAAGTTCAGCATACTCGTTGGTATTCGGTATCCGGGCGAGTGTCGCGCTTTTTTGATGATGTGTTGGTTCCCGGTACGCAATCGATTGAAACGCATCGCCTCGCCTGTTTGGAACCTTGGGAGTTAAAACAATCTCTGTGTGCCTATAATTCTTCTTATCTTGCCGGGTTTGAAGCCCAGCGATCGCAAGTTCCAGTGGAAGACGGTTTGCAAACTGCTAAAAATATCATGTCGGGTACCATCTCCTCAGATGTCCGCTGCGATATTGGCGGCGACGAACAGCGCATTCACAATATCTCCACCACTTATAGCCAAATTACCTTTAAACATCTCTTACTCCCGGTTTGGATTACCGCTTACCGCTATCGCCAGAAACGCTATCAGGTGATGGTGAACGCCTTAACCGGGAAAGTACATGGCGATCGCCCCTATAGTGTATGGAAAATTGCTAGCGCCGTGGGGGCAATGGTTGCGATCGCCTTTTCCATCTGGGCATTATTTACGATTCCGTGGGAAAATATTCGCCCTCCTAGCCGTTCTCCAGTTCCCACCCAGCCTCAACAATAGGATTATTGTTTGAGTTGCGAACTGTTACTGTGCTAACTTTTGGGCAGTCGATCTGCTACAACCGAACAAGGTTCGGCCTCAAGAGTGCCAAAGTAGCAGTTTGCGGGATGAATAGACAGATTGCCCAGTTTTTTTCTCCACTCAATCGCAGTCTAACTCAGCTAAGGCAGGGAAACGCGATCGTCATGATTCCCCTATCGTGTTTGATCGGCTCCTTAGTAATTATCGGTTGGTTGCAGTACAACACGACCAAAACAGAATCCTCTGTACAACACACTCAGCAAGTCCGTCTAGAAACCCAACATCTGCTGACAGCGCTGCTTGATGCAGAAACCGAGGTTCGCGGTTATTTATTAACCAACTCCCCTCACTTTCTCGATCGCTATCAGTACGTTATTCAAACGATTCCTGGGACTTTAAGCGATCTCAATAATCTCGTCAGCGATAACCCCTCTCAACAACAAAAACTCCAAGCTATCCGCACCCGAGTGATGCAGCGTTTAGATTCACTCGATAGAACGCTCGATCTCGTTCATTCTCAGCCCGC
The DNA here is from genome assembly GCA_010672635.1 of Desertifilum sp. SIO1I2. GTDB lineage: Bacteria > Cyanobacteriota > Cyanobacteriia > Cyanobacteriales > Desertifilaceae > Desertifilum. The sequence continues at coordinate 2,300 of JAAHGE010000233.1, forward strand.
TCCCCTGGAGTTAAACCGTCTTTTGTTGGCGGGATGGCAGAAAATGCAAGCAACCCGCAGCGAGATTGAAGCTTTTCTCCACGAAGAAGAACGGCTCAATATTCAACGCACTCAACGCTTGCAACAGCAGCGTCACTTAAGCGCGATCGCCCTTCTCGCCCTCGCGACGATCGGTATCGGGGGATCGCTGCTATCAGCCTATTTGCTGCGCCGCCTGAAACAAACGTTGCAAGAACGCGAAGAACGCTATCGCCAGTTGATCGAACTGTGTCCGGATGGAATTTTTCTCGAACAAAATGGTCAATTTGTCTACGCCAACCCCGCAACGCTACAAATTTATGGGGCGAATAGTCTAGATGAATTGTTAGGTGAATCGGTTCTAGAGTTCGTTCACCCCGATAGCCGTAATGCTTTTAGCCAGCGAACTCAATCTCTGCGCGATCGCCTCTGTACGGTTCCCCTGATGGCAGAAAAACTCTTGAAACTGGATGGGGAAACGATTTATGTTGAGGCAACGGCTAGTTCGTTAATTGATGAAGGTCAATTAGCGGCTCAATTTGTGATTCGCGATGTCACCGAACGCAAGCAAATTCAACAGGCTTTGTTTGAAAGCAAGCAGCGCCTCGATGGAATTCTCACCTCTATTGAAGATATTGTTTGGTCTGTCTCGCTTCAACGCGATCGCTTGCTGTATTTGAACGCGGCGGTTCAAAATGTTTTTGGTCATCCGGTTGAGGCGTTTTTTGATCGCCCGCAGTTATGGATAGAAATGGTCGATCGGCGCGATCGCCCTTTGGTAGAAAACTTTAACCGCGTTTGTATCGAACAGGGCTATCAAGAGATTACCTATCGCATTATCCGCCCTGATGGGGAAACTCGCTGGCTGCACGATCGCGCCAAGCTGGCTTACGACGATCGCGGGGTTGCTGTCCGCATTGATGGCATTATCACCGATATTACAGAACGTCAGCGCGCCGAAGCTGAAATTCGGCGGTTAAATGAAACCCTAGCGCGTCGCGTGCAAGAGACCGAAACCCGCTATCAGCAGATTGTAGAACTTGCAGAAGAAGGGATTTGGGTGATTGATGGCAATGGCATCACCACCTACGTCAATCAAGCGATGGCGCGAATGCTAGATTACCCCACTGAGGAGATGATCGGGCAACCGCTGTTTAATTTTATGGTTCAGAGCGATCGCGATCTGGCGCTAGCAAATTTCACCGAACGCAAGCAGGGAGTAGCCGCGCGGCATGAGTTTCGCTTCCAGACCAAAAATGGGAATTTTGTTTGGACCAATATTTCAACTAGCCCGGTATTAGATGAAAACCAAACCATGTTATGGGCTTGTGCATTAGTCTATGACATTACCGATCGCAAGCAAGCCGAAGAAGACTTGCAACGCAGTAGCGAACGCATTAGTTTAATCAATGCCGAGTTAGCCCGCGCCACTCGCCTCAAAGATGAATTTTTTGCCAGCATGAGTCACGAGCTACGCACGCCTCTCAACGCGATCCTAGGGCTATCAGAAGCTCTGCTCGAAGAAGTTTATGGGGACTTAAATGACCGCCAAAAACGGTCTTTAACCACCATAGAAAAAAGCGGGCAGCATCTTTTAGAACTGATCAACGATATCTTGGATTTATCCAAAATCGAATCCGGCAAAATGGAATTGCAGACCACCCGCCTTAACGTTAAAGCGCTCTGCGAATCTAGCCTTAACTTCATCAAGCAACAAGCCCATCAAAAACAACTAAAAGTCAATTTCGACCTTCCCGATGAACCCATTGAGATTGCCGTAGATGAGCGACGAATGCGACAAGTTTTAGTCAATTTGCTAAGTAATGCGGTTAAATTCACCCCCGATGGCGGACAAATATCGCTCAAGGTGGAAACGCAACCCGAAAATCAAACCGTTGTTCTCAGCGTTGAAGATAGCGGAATTGGGATTGCACCCGACAATATTCCCAAACTCTTTCAGCCGTTTGTTCAACTCGATAGCAGTCTGTCTCGTCGCTATGCCGGAACGGGTTTAGGTTTATCTCTAGTGCGCCGTATTGTTGAACTGCATGGCGGTAGTATTTCGCTGGTTAGCGAAGTCGATCGAGGCAGTACGTTTACTGTCTCTTTACCGTGGCAAGCGTCCCAATCGCCAGCGGAAGCTCCGATCTTACTTCCTAATATTTTAAGTTCGGCAAACATCAATCATGCCTTAATCATTGAAGATTCCGATCCGGCGGCCAAACAAGTAGCCCGTTATCTATCAGAATTGGGGACAAAAGTCTACATTCATCCCAGAGGTGAAGGGACTTTAGAGGTGGCTTTGCAGTATCTCCCCGATTTGATTGTTTTAGATTTAATTTTGCCGAATCTTTCCGGTTGGGAAGTGTTAACTCAACTGAAAAATCATCCGCAGACGCGCCATATCCCCATTTTGATTGTCTCTGTGGTGGACGAACGCCAACGCGCGATCGCTCTTGGGGCTAGCGAATACCTCGTCAAACCGATCACCCGCCAGCAGCTACAATCTTCTTTAGCCCAAATCTTTAACAATCCCGAAGCCGCCTTAATTGTTACTGCGGTACCCGAAGCGATCGCAACTCCCCCCCTGATTCTGATCGCGGAAGATAACGAAGCCAATATTCTGACACTGAACGACTATCTACAAATTCACGGTTTTCGAGTGTGTTTGGCTAGAAACGGTTTGGAAGCTGTCTTGATGACGACTCAATACAAACCGCAACTGATCCTCATGGACATTCAAATGCCAGAAATGGATGGATTAGAAGCCATCCGTCGCATTCGCGCCAACCCAGAAAACGCCCAGATTCCTATTATTGCGCTGACGGCCTTAGCCATGCCTGGAGATCGCGATCGCTGTCTGGCGGCTGGCGCTCAAGAGTATATGACAAAACCGGTGAGCTTGAAAAAGCTAGTCCATCAAATTAATGGGTATTTGAGTTCCGAATCATCTATGCTCTAAAATTTTGTCCGACCTATTCTGCTAGGCTGTAACTCTAGAGAAAAAACGCCTTGGATCGAAAACCGCACAGCTAGCGTTAATTTCAATACCGTTTCGATTGATAGCAACCTGCCTTTGATCCCCCTAGTTTAAACCATGAACCCAGTGAGTCGGAACAGTAAAGTCCTCATTGTCGATGATGAATTCTCTGGATTTGAAGTCATTGAAGCTCATTTATTCCGGGAAGGATATGAGGTTGTTTATCTCGAAAGCGCGAAACTCGCGATCCAACATCTAGAGAGTATCAAACCGGATGTCATCTTACTCGATGTGATGATGCCGGAACTCGATGGCATTGAAGCGTGCCGTCAAATCAAAGCCAAGCGCCATTGCCAGCAGATTCCCATCATCATGATAACAGCGCTCAATTCACCGGAGGATTTAGCCAGGGTCTTTGCCGCAGGAGCCGATGACTTTATTACAAAACCTGTCAGCGGCGTAGAGTTACGAGCGAGAGTCCGCTCTATGCTGCGGATCAAACAGAAGTATGATGCCCTAGAAGCTACTCTGCACCTGCGAGAAGATTTATCAAACATGATCGTCCACGATCTCCGCAATCCCCTAGCCAGCATTTTATTAAGTAGCGAATTGCTCTTGCAGTATGGGGTTGAGGGCAAAACACAAGAGAAAGTTAAAGCCATTAATCTCGCAGCGCGTCAGCTCAATAGTATGATTAACGATCTGCTGATTCTCGCCAAAATGGAGTCAGGTCAGATGCTTTTAAACTTAGTGGAAGTGGATCTCAAACAATTGGTGAGTAAAACGATCGGGCAATTTGAGGCGATCGCGCAATCGAGAAATCAACGCCTAGTCAGCCGTTTACCAGAGCTAAACCAACCGATCCTCGCCGATGCGTCTTTATTGAGTCGGGTTCTCGATAACTTACTCTCGAATGCGATTAAATTCTCTCCCCGTCGCAGCACGATTACCCTAGAAACCCAGTGTCTTAATTGTCCTCCTCCCCAACAGGTGATGATTCGGACATTAGACGAAGGACCTGGAATTGATGAATCGGTGAAACAGCGAATATTTGATAAATATGAAGTCGGAACCCTCATGAGTGGCGTCACGCAAGTGGGTTTAGGATTGGCGTTTTGCAAAATGGTCATTGAAGCTCACCAAGGCTCTATCTTTGTGGAAGCCAATCAACCAAAAGGTTCAATTTTTACTATTACCCTCTAAGGAGAGACAAACTGAATGCACTCCTCTGGCGTAACGCTGTGGTTTACAGGTTTAAGTGGCGCTGGCAAAACAACCCTCAGCCAAGCTGTTGCTGAAGTTTTGCGCCTTAATGGCTATCGTATCGAAGTGTTAGACGGCGATATTGTCCGGAAAAATTTGTCTAAAGGACTGGGGTTTTCTAAGAGCGATCGCGATGAGAATATTCGACGGATTGGTTTTGTGGCGCATTTACTCTCTCGTAATGGCGTGATTGTCCTCGTTTCTGCCATTTCCCCATATCAAAATATTCGCGATGAAGTGCGCGATCGCATTGGGAACTTTGTGGAAATCTACGTCAATGCGCCTTTAGATGTCTGCGAGGCGCGGGATGTCAAAGGCTTGTATAAACGAGCCAGAGCCGGAGAAATTCAAGGATTTACCGGCATTGATGACCCCTATGAAGTGCCAGTCAATCCCGAAATTGAATGCCGAACCGATCGAGAAACGGTTGCTGAAAGCGTGGCAAAAATTCTTGGCAAACTCACTGAATTCGGTTATCTCGCTAGCGTTCCCTCACCTAGCGAAGCTGAGTTTTTCACTTCAGACAGTCCTTAAGAAAAAAGCGGGGGAGCGATATTGCGACTAAGGATGTCACAAAAGCTACTACATTCTCACCCACCCTTAGAATAGGATGGATGTGGAGCCTCGTGTTAGCCTGGAATTTATTTCCTTGCCTTGAGTTCCCATGCTTGTTGAACGGAAAATTGCTAGCTTGTATACCGATGGTGCGTGCTCCGGAAATCCTGGCCCTGGTGGCTGGGGAGTAGTGGTTAACTTTAACGATGGTTCGATTTATGAAATGGGCGGTAGCGCGGCTCAAACGACGAACAATCGCATGGAGTTACAGGCGGCGATCGC